>JAUCQE010000021.1 GCA_030372865.1 Pyrinomonadaceae bacterium | reverse complement strand
TCGAACCGCGGTGCCGGGATTCTGCTCGAACGGCCGGCCGACATCGTGCCGACCATCAAATCGCTGCTAAATGATTCGACGCGGTATCTTGACCTTCGGGCCGCGGCGGCAGAACTCGCCACGCCGAACGCCACCGAGTTGATAATCAGGGAAATCGCGGCGCTGATGCCGCCCGCTAAGGCCGAAGCCCCGGTTTCCGTCGCCGCGTGACAATACTTTGTTAACAAACACGCCGATGTAACTTGTCAGTCCCATTCCTTTTCATTAACCTTTTAGTTTGTGTTAAATCCCAAGATTTCGGAGAACCCGCTTGAGTCTTTTACTTGAAGGAAAACGTGCGTTCATCTCGGGCGGCACGCGTGGCATCGGGGCCGCACTTTGTGAGATCTTCGCCCGCGAGGGCGCGGATGTAGCGTTCAACTACCAATCCAGCGACGAGCTTGCCGACCAGATGAAGAAGAAGATCGAGTCGTTCGGCCGTAAGGCCCTCGGCTTCAAGGTCTCCGTCACCGACCGCTTCGGTATGAAGCACATCGCTCGCGAGATAAAGGACGCGTGGGGTGCGATCAATATTCTGGTCAACAACGCTGCGGTCAACAAGGCCGACAACTTCGCGACGACGACGGACCGTTCGTGGGATTGGGTGGTCGACACGAACGTCAACAGCCTGTTTTCCGTCACGAAGCCGTTTTACAAGCAAATGATCCGCGAACGCGCGGGAACTATCCTGAACATCACCAGCATCGGTGCTATCCGTGCTCTTCCGACCTCGGTCCATTACGCCACCTCAAAGGCGGCGATGATCGGTTTCACCAAGTGTCTTTCGAGGGAAGCGGCCAATTTCGGCATCACGGTCAACGCGATCGCAGCCGGCATTTTCGACACCGACCTCGGGAACACGCTGCCTGAGAAGCTGCTTGCAGCACATGAAAACTGGGTCTCACTCCGCCGTTTGGGTCATCCGAACGAACTAGCAGAGTTTGCCGCCTTTATCGTTAGCGATCGAAATTCCTACATGAACGGCGAGATCATAACGGTCGACGGCGGTACGATAACCTAGTCATTGCAACAGTTGCGGCACGGCCGCTAATGGCAATTGAAATTGACATTCATTTCTAACTGTTGAAAATAAAAGACTTAGCTTGACCCAGGCTTTCCGGTTTGTTATTCTTTCGGGGTATTAAAGTTTCTCGGAGGAATACAAGGTGGCCAGAACAGAACTGATCGAAAACCTCAACAAAGCACTCGCCTGCGAACTGGCGGGCGTCATTCAATATTCACAGCACAGCTATTTGGTCTCGGGCACGGACCGCGAGGTCTTCAAGGGCTGGTTTCGTGACCAGGCCGAAGAGGCACAGGACCACGCCGAAGTTCTCGGCGACAAAGTCGTAGCCCTCGGCGGCATTCCGACCGTCGAACCGGCAGCGATCCGCCAGTCGACCGAACTTAAGGACATGCTCCGCCAGGCCCTCGAACTCGAAAGGGAAGCGATGGCAGCGTACATGGCCGCTTGGGCAGCATGTGACGACAATGACCTTCCGCAGAAGTTCTGGCTCGAGGGGCAGATCTCCGACGAGCAGATGCACATCGAAGAACTCGAAAAGCTGACCTCGGAACGCACCGCAAAGGTGAACACCGAAAAGATCATCCTCAGGGAAGTCGGTTAAGAACCCGATCCAGAGATAAAAAGAAGAGCCGGGCGACGAATCGTCCGGCTCTTTTTATTGATCCTCACTTTTTATTATCCGATCTGCGGAAACTCAAGCACTTTTGAGGAAACCGCGTCCACGCCGATTTCGATATTCGCCCTCTTCATCCTCAGGCGTGCGGCGGAGAGCATGCGGTGCAGGTCGTCGAGCATCTCTTCATTCAGACGCATCGTCTTTTGCGTGCTCCAGCCGAGGCCCTCGACCCAATCGGAAAGCCGGACGACCGCCTCGCCATCCTCGATGCTGACATCCACTCGCTTATCGTCCGTTACTGCCGGTGCTAATTTGTAGGCTCCGCTGCTGTTCATTTCTTTGGACGAAACTGAAAATCAATTTCAATAAAATTATACCGCAAAAAAAGATCCCGTCAATCTAAAAACGCGTAAGATCGACGGGATTTCTTCAAAAAAGTCAGCGATTATTAATTAGCAGCTTTCCATTCCTTTACCAGGTTTTCGAGCTGCGTCGTGTTCGCTGCCGGCTGGGCTGCCTTTCCGACCTGGATCGCCCGTTCGGCCGTCGCGATCGCATCGGCTTTGCGGCCCATTTCACCGAGGAGTCGTGCCTTCAGGCCGAGTGCGCCGAAGCTTTCCTGCATCTTGATCGAATCCTCCGCCCACTGCAGGGCCATCGGGTAGCTCGCGGTCATCTTGGTCGAAAGGATGTAGTTCGCCAGCGTCATGCGTTCCATGTTCGTCCGGCGTGCGTTCTCGGCGATGAAGCGGGCGTTGAAATCGCCGACATCGACCGTGAAGGGAACCGCCGTTTCGGCCCAGCGGATGGTCACATCGGCCTTGTTCCCGACAACGTTATCAAAGTCGATCGACATCGTTTCGCGAAACTCGGCTTTCTTCGGCGTCGCTTTGATGCGGAGCACGTCTTCCTTCGCGTCGTATGTAAAGCTGCCCCACTGGTCGGCGACCTTGTTAAAGATCACGGTCCAGTCGCCCTCGGTCGGGATCGAATGGATGCTGTACTTTCCTTTCTTCAGTGCCTGTCGGTTGACGGTCACGTCGTTCGAAAATCCCACGACCGTAGCGTTGTTGGCACCGGTCCGCCAAACTTCGCCGTAGGGCACGAGTTCGCCCCAGATCTTGCGGCCCTTTACGTTCGGGCGGTGGTACGAGATGGTGATCTTCGTATCGCCGACCATCTGGCTTGATTCGAAGCGGTTGCTCTCACGCGGAATCGTCACCTGGGCCGCGGCAAATGCCGAAAGCATCAGGACAAAAAGCATTGAAAGAACAGTACGTCTTGGGGTCATTTCTCTAATTTCTCCTTGGCTCGTTGAATGAAAGTCTTTATCATTTCCGCCACTTTCTTGGTCATTTCCGCGCTGATCAGGCTTTCGCCCGCGAGGCCCGCGAGCATGTGCAGGTCGCGTGCCGACCGCCGGCGAAGCTCGACCATCTGCGTAAATTGCACCAGCGTGACGTCCTTCGCTTTTTGAAGGAAATCCGCCGAGAACCGGAGGAAATTCTCCGTCTCGGCGCGTATCGGGAACCACTCGATGCGTTCTTCAGAATCCTCGGCGAGTTCGCACGCGAATTTCTGCCGCATCGAGCCGAAAAGCGGGATCTCCGCTTCGATCTTCCAGTGGGCAACGCCGTTGTTGTCGATATGTATCCCGGCGACGCCCGGCATAAGCTCAGCGAAATTCGTTACATCTGCAAAGAACTGCCTTACCTTTTCGATGTCTGTGTTGAGTTCGATCTTATCGCTGTAACCTGCTTTTACTGTAAACATAATTCTCCTTATCAAAAAATGCCGTTGAAAAGGATCGAGTTGAAGAACTGCCTTGTCGTCGAGCGTGTCATTCCGCGGTAGAACGGGTCTTCCGCAAAGAGCACGACGCGGCCAGAGCCCATCGCTTCGTCCATGATATACGAAGTGCCCTTCAGCAGGCGTTCGGTATTTCCTTCCCAGACAAAACCTGAGATGGTAAGCGGCTTCGCCGGGTTGGCGTCAAAGACGACGGCGTTCGTGCCTTCCTTCGAGTAACGGAAGAAATAACCGGTCTGCAAGAGCACGGGTATCTCATTCTGGCTGACGCCGTAATTGATGTATGTCGTCCGGTCGACAGTCGCGCGGAACATCGCACCGGCGAGTGCCTCGGGCACCCTGTTCGCGTCGGCCGAGGGTGAAGCGATCGGCGGCAGAGGCTGGCCGACCTCGGGCATCTGGTCGTTCGGAGTCGGTGAGGGCGATGCGGACGGCGTCGGCGTAGCTGCAGGTTTTTCCTCCGGCACCTTGCCCTTCTGCTCGTCCTCTTCCGAGCCGACCATCTTCGACGACGTCAGCCCGACGTCCTTCAGCGTCGCAAAGACGGCCGAGCCGGACATCGTGACGACGGTGCCGCCCTGCTGTGCGAACTGCTTGACCGCGTTCACGCCGCCGGTGCCGAGGTTCGCCATGATGCTGCCGGGGTTGCCGGAGGGAATGATCAGGACGTTATAGTTCTTCAGGCCGCCGCCGCGGATCGCGGCCCACGACATCGGCGTAAATTTGACGCCGTATTTATCGAACGTCCACCAGATGCCGCCGTAGGATTCCTGCGTCAGGCCTTCGTCAGCGGCCATGGCGATCTTCGTCTGCCGAAGCGCGTTCACGGCCTCGCCGCCGACGCCTGTGTCGCCTTCTTCAAAATAGCCGGTGTTCACGGCTGTTACGTTGACGCCCATTTCGCGGGCATAGCGGCTGACGGCGTCGTGAATGCCCTCTGTGTTACGCGAGATACGGATGACGAACGTGCCCGGCGGATAGTTGCGGCCGCCGGCGTTGAGCGGGCGGTTCGCGACGTTGACCTTATATCCTTCCTGCAAAAGCCGCATCATCATCGCGCTCGTGGTGTCCGTTTCGTAAGGCACGATATAGGCGATCGACGCCCTGCCCGAGACGCTGCCCCTGCGGGCGTTGTCGAGATATGCCTGGTCGACCGGCGTGCTCGCAACGTTGCTTGTTTCCTCGGTCCAGTGCGCCGTCACGCCAAAGCCGAGCGGCAGCGACCACGCGGTCACGTCGTAGAAACCGTACTGCTCTTTCGGCTGGCCGGGGCCGCGCATCTGGTTACGGCGGAAGCGTGCCATGTTGTCCTCGACGAATGCCTTGTCCTGCGGCGTATCGGGTTCGAGTATCGACTTGATCAGGATCCTTTGCGGCTGGTCGAGGTCGATGATGTACGAACCGGCAGGGAAGTTACGCCGTTCAGCCCGCGAATTCTTTTCCATATAGGAATGCGCGGTGTTCGACGTGAAAGCTGCGGTCGCGGTCTTTACCTCTACATTCGAAAGCTTCAGTATCTCGATCAGGTCGGCGGCTTTTACGCGGTCGCTGGTCGGGTCGATGACTATCCGCTTCATCTTGGCGCCCGCGTGGTCGGCCATTCCGCGGGCCCGGAAATCGTAGAAATCCTTGATGCGTTCGGAGCGGTTCTTCGCTGTCGTCTCGAGCGTCGTCATCGACGCCACGTAGTGCTTCGCGATCGACGAGCGGAAGGTCAGTATCGTCCCGTCCTCGCGTGTGTAGTTCAGGCCCTTCGGGCCGCCGCCGTCGGTCTCATAGGTCATGCCGGTCGCGCCGTTCAGCGACGGGTACATGTCCCAATAGCCAGGATAGAACGCGTCGAAGATGTCGCGGACGTAATAGTCCCACTTATAGGAATCGAACGCCGCACCGTTCGCGCGTCCGAAGACATCGCCCCATTTGTTGTACTGCGGCTGCGGCAGGTTCGGGTTTATCGGCAGTGCGACGGGCGGGAAAAAGTACTGCTCCGGCTGGCCGTGGTGGTCCACCGCTATCTGCGGGTTCCATTCCATATAGGCCTTCTGCATATTGCGGCTTTCCTTTTGAGTAAAGGCAAGCGTGTCGCGGTTCAGGTTAAAGCGGTAGTGGTTCACGCGGCCCCATATCGCCCACGGCTCGCGTTTCTCTATCGCAAAGCGGTCGGGGTTGCCGACGTTCACCGAGTTGTACCACGTCACGAACCTTTCGTGCCCGTCCGGGTTTTCGCCGGCGATGACGACCGTCACGACGTTCTTCAGAATGTCGAGCGTCGCCGGCTCGTTCGAGGCGGCAAGCTGATAGACCACCTGCATCATCGTTTCGAACGAGGCCGATTCGTTGCCGTGGATGGTATATGCCATCCATGCGATCGCCGGGTTGTTTACGGCTACCTGGTCGGCTTCGCCCTTTGAGATCTTTCGCGGGTCTGCAAGCCGGTTGTTCGCCGCGCGTATCTCGTCGAGCCTCTGCATGTTCTCGGGTGCCGAGATCGCGATGGCGTACTGCATCCGGTGCTCGGGCGTCGTGCCGATCTCGAATATCTTCACGCGGTCCGGGGCGGCCTTTGCGATGGCAAAGATCACCTGTTCCATCTGGCCGTATGTCGTGTGGTGGTCGCCGACGTCAAACCGCAGTATCGACTGCGGACGCGGTACCTCGGGCCGGTACTGGCCGCGGGCATAGAAGTCGAACTTCGGTTCGAGCGATTGCTGGGCAAGGGAAACGGTGACGAGAGCGAGCAGGCACAATGCTGCGGGCAAAAGGTTTCTTAGTTTCATTGTTTGGCTCAAGCGATGAGATCGTCGTCCGCCGGGCCGGACCTTAATTTTGCAGAACTTCTAAGATATTAAACCGACTATGGATAAACGCAAAAAACCGCTTTTCGGTTTCCGGTGTACCGGGCACAAAAAAGCCCCGACTGCAATGAGCCGGGGCGTGTATGAAAACCATACTTGGAACGATGCTTGCAATATCAGTTGGCGGGGGAAGTCGGGATGAGAACCGAGCTTGGCCTACCTCCACAGGGATAGGGCGAAGTTGGAAACAGACCCAGGCTTGCCCCGAAAAGGATAGTAGCACGTCTTCCGGCATACAAAGTAATCTTACAAACATTCATATTGTCTTAGTGTCGGAAGACGTTTCTCAAAAAAATCTCAAATTGCGTGGGGATATTTCTCACTTTTTGCCGTTGCCGAAGCTAAGTCCGGCAGCGGTTTTTTTATTATAGTCCAATATTTATACGGTTTCTGGC
Organism: Pyrinomonadaceae bacterium; assembly: GCA_030372865.1. Classification (GTDB taxonomy): domain Bacteria; phylum Acidobacteriota; class Blastocatellia; order Pyrinomonadales; family Pyrinomonadaceae; genus OLB17. The sequence continues at coordinate 9,790 of JAUCQE010000021.1, read as the reverse complement.
ACTGTCGCTGCCTGCGTCGGCACCCCTGTTGCGATATACCGCGCCATATGCGATCAACGCGCATCTGAAACTGCCAGAGAATAAAAATTGCTTCAATCGCAACTCAGCAAGTTCACCGCCGGGCTATCGGCGTCCGGGTGTGGACTTTCTGGTACAAATGTCCACGCACAAAGGGGAGCGGACACCCGCCGGGTCCCTTTTTTTATAGCTAAAGCCGTTTTCAGGCGGTCGAAAAAAAGTTTTGGAGAAGTGCTATTTTCCGCTTGCAACGCATGACCAATTTGGTGTACTGTTCAGTTCGTTAGAGAATTTCCCCCAAAAGAAATCCTTTAACGACAGGAAAGGCTTGTAGGACGGTGTGGGAGACGTTTTGCGAGCCTTTCCGCTTTTTAAATGTGAATGGTGAATCGTAAATCGTAAATTGGCCTTCAGCACCGAAAGCTGGCGGCTGGTAACTGGCCGCGGGTTTTCCGGCGCATTCTGACCTCTACTGAATGTCATATTGTTACTGACATAATATCCCGTACACGGCACAATACTACCCGGCCGCTGATTGGCCGGGACTCGTGCGAAAGCCCGCGCGTAAGCAAGCGCGGTATCGGGACGCGGAAATAAATGAGAGATGAGAATTGAGAAATGAGAGATTCGGGATCTGAAATTTGAGATCTGATTTTTCAAAATTCGTCTCAGAATTGTCTCAGAACTGTCTCGTATCGTCTCACGCCCGTCTCAACAGTGTCTCACGCCGTCGCATGCCGTCTCAAACCACACCTGCGCGCTGAGACGGGACGATTTTGGATCACGTTACGTGGACCGAGGGTTCGATTCGTGAAAGCCCCTATCGGCTTCGACGCGGGGAGTCGAGGGCGTGGTGTTCGGCCAGTGGTCGGCTGCTTCCACGGTATCGAACAGGCGAGTCTGGGTACCTTTGTGATGGGTAACGTCGACGCCGAACTGAATATGGTCCATCTTTTGGGCGTCTTTGATGACGACAGCCATCCGGATCTCGCCCAGCCCGGACAGCACGGCCTGGTTCGCGACCTGATAGACCTCCGAGAAGTTCAGCGAAACCTCGCCGTGGCGGACAAGCAAAAGGTCTTTGTAACCCAACCGCCGGCATTCGGCGAATGTCTCAGTCAAAGAACGGATTGTCGAAAGCGGATCGGTAAGCGGCCCGGAGAGATTGGCGTATAGATAATGCGGGCGGTGCTCAAAGTCGACGGACGAGCCATCAGAGGAAAACGGCATGCAGGAACCTCCCTTGTACTGTACAGGATCGATACAGCTTGAGCGGTTATACTCCGAATGGGTGATAAGGTCAAGGGACTTTCGACCGAAAGCCCCTGATCGGCTGAAATAAAGTTATTTCTTGATCCGTTCTTTGTTTGCGTAGCCTTTCTTGGTCAGCGTCGTGATGATCTCGCTGCCTAGGGCCGCGGCAGAAATGCCCGGCTCTTTTGTTAGGGCTTGCTTTCGGAGAGAAGCAGGCGGAGAATCAGGTTGGAGGGGCAGCTTTTAATTTCCTGCAAGGAGGTTGTTATGAAGCTCAGATCTTTCTTGCCGATCCTGCTCACGGCCCTTTTCGTCTTGCCCGCTGCGGCCCAGGACAACCCGAAAGAGGATATCGATTTCGTGTCAAAGGCAAGCGATATTTTCCGCGGCCGGCACTACGAATATCACCTTGATTCACACGACTTGAAGAACTCACCGGATTGGACGCCCGGCGAAGGCGAACCGCCCCTTACGATCGCCCAGGCCGTGAAGATCGCTCGCGGTAATTTCGGACTATTTGTGGATGATGCGAGGGGCTGGGAAGTCTCGTCGCTGCGACTGACGTCGACCAGCAAACATAAGTGGTATTACTACGTTACGGTCAGCTGCATGAAACCGGTCTGTGCTACCGACGACTCGCCCCGCGGCTTCCATCTGCTGATAAAGCTCGACGGAACGGTTATGCAGCCGGTCGTTTTACCGGCGGCCAAGCCGGAAAAGAAGTAACGGTGTGTCAATTATCGCCGCGTTGCTCCGACTGACGCGAGCCGGCCGAACGCTGCGGCGCGTCAGAATAACCGTTACCGGGTTTTATTTCGCGCTTCGTCGTATAGCGGCTGTTCAGAGTACGAGCGAACCACTCCGGCAATTCCTCAAAGGGCCGTTTGATTGGCACGTCATACGTCTGTTTTCCGTCTTTCCGTTTCTCATTCATTTGTTTCAACCTCCCGTATCATTCCGATACACGCTCGCTTTTACGGGTAATCACGCAACACGCGTTCCGAAATTGACGCCGTCTGCTATTGCAATTGCGGGAAACAGCCGCCAACATATTGACGTAAAAGAAATTATGACCGATAGCGATATCACTCTCCGTGTCGATGGGGTAACGAAGCGATTTGGGGATTTCACGGCGGTAAATGACCTAAGTTTTTACGTTCGTTCGGGACGTGTGTTCGGTTTTCTCGGGCCCAACGGGGCAGGGAAGACGACGACGATCCGGATGATTGTCGGCATAACCGCCCCCGACAGCGGCCACATTGAACTGCTAGGCCATCGTGTTTCCCCCGAAGTGCAAAACCGCATCGGCTACCTGCCGGAAGAACGCGGGCTGTACAAAAAAATGAAAGTCGTTGACCAGCTGAAGTACTTTGCAGCTCTAAAAGGCGTCGGCGGTGCGGACGCCGAAAAGCGGATCGACCGCTGGCTCGAACGGATGCGGCTTTCGGAATGGAAACGGAAGAAAACCACCGACCTTTCAAAGGGGATGCAGCAGAAGATACAGTTCATCGCCACGGTGCTGCACGATCCTGACCTGCTCATATTGGACGAACCCTTTTCGGGGCTTGATCCTGTGAACGTCGAATTCATGATCGACGTCCTAAGCGAGCTTCGGTCAAAGAAGAAGACCATTATCTTTTCCACGCACTTGATGGAAACGGCCGAGCGGCTCTGTCACGACATCATCCTCATAAACCGCGGGCAAAAGGTAATAAGCGGAAGCCTGCGTGAGGTAAAGGCAAGCTACGGCGACGACCTGATCGCCCTGCGGGTCTCGGGCGGCGAAGCGGTGCTGAACGATCGGGCCATCGTCAGCCAGGTGGTCGAGCACGCCGACGAACTCGAGGTTCATCTCGCCGACGGTGCGGACGCTCAGGGGCTGCTGAAACGGCTAGTCGAAACAGGGGCAACGGTGTCCAAGTTCGAGAAGATCGAACCGAGCCTGAACGATATTTTCATCCAAAACGTCGGAGGCCGCCAATGAAGAAGTTCCTGGCCGTTGTTACGCATGAATACCGAAAGGTCGTTCTGAAATGGTCGTTCCTGATCGGGACGCTGCTGCTGCCGGTGCTCGCAGCGGCGTTTGCCGTTGTGCCTGCGATCATCTTCTCGATCAAGGGTGAGCCGACGCGAATTGCAGTGGTCGACCCGTCGCTGAAGATCGAACCGCGGCTTATCCAGAACCTGTCGGCCGAGCGTATGGCTGAACGGGCACGGAAGGCGGCCCAAGACGCACTGACGCAGATCTCGCCGAACCAGGAAGAGCAGATGCGCCGTAACGCGGCTCAATTCGTTGAGAATTTTGAGTTCGTCCATTATGAAAAGGGGACGCGGACGGATGCCGAAGTGAGAGCAGACCTGTCTTCGATGGTAACCCGTGGCGACATCGACGCGTTCTTAATAGTCCCCGATGACTATCGGTCGCCGGATGCCAGATTCGAATTTCGTTCAAGAAAGGCGGGCGACATCATTACGAACGATACCTTCAAAGATGCGCTCAATGCCGCCGTGCGGTCACAGCGTCTGGCAGATGCCAATATAAGCGAAGAGCGGCTTGCGGAGATCAGCCGCAACGTCGTCTTCGACGCCAAGGGCCTGGACGAAACTGGGGCCGAGAAAGACAGCACAGCAGTTTGGATCGCGTCGTTCGTTATTGGGTTGATGATCTACATTACGCTCGCGATCTACGGGCAGCAGATACTCGGTGCGGTTGTCGAAGAAAAGGAAACCCGGATAGCTGAGATTTTATTCTCATCGGCGCGGCCCTTTGAATTGATGATGGGCAAGCTTGCCGGCGTCGGCCTTGCGGGCCTCACGCAACTCGCGATTTGGGTCGGAACTGCGGCTGTATTTGTTGGATTCCTCGCACTACAGCCTGAATTTGCGATGATCAGCGGACGAATACCGCCGATCACGCCGATGATGGTTGTCTACTTTTTGATCTTCTTCCTTCTCGGTTTCTTTATTTATGCGTCGATTTTTGCCCTTATCGGATCGATGGTGACGACAGTTCAGGAAGGCGGGCAGTTCGCATTTCCGCCCGTGATGCTTTTGCTGATCGGTTTCTATTTCAGTTTTGCGGTCATCCGCGATCCGGGTTCGGACCTGTCCTTCTGGGTCTCGATAGCTCCGTTCTTTGCCCCGATAACGATGCCGGTCAGGATACTCGCGGATATGCCGCCACTGTGGCAGATAGGTCTGTCTATCTTTATAAACGCTGTGGCGATCGCAGGCCTGGTATGGCTGGCATCGAGAGTCTATCGCGTCGGCATGCTGATGTACGGCAAACGGGCGACGATTCCCGAGGTGTTCAAGTGGATCAGGCAGGCGTGATGGCAGTTGAACTCGAAAAGAAGTATCGCCTAACTGAGGCCCAGCGGTCAGAAGTGCTGGCTGCTATGGAGGAGTTCGGTGCCGAATACCTCGGCGAGGAGTTTGAGGAGAATATCATCTGCGGCAGCGAATCGCTCATCGAGCGAAACGCGGTGATTCGCGTCCGAAAGACCGACTGTCGCACGCTGCTGACCTTCAAACAACGGATGCCGGGCATATCCGACATCAAGCACCAAATCGAGGAAGAGACGGAGATCGAGGACGGCGATGCGATGCTAAGAATACTCTCGAGCATCGGGATCGAGCCGCAGCTCGTATACGAAAAACGGCGTCGGACCTGGCGGTTTCGCGATGTCGAACTGGTCATAGATGAACTACCGTTCGGGCTTTACATGGAGATCGAAGGATCATTGACGGCGATTCGCGAGGCCGAGATGCTGATGCTAGCTGAGGACTTCGAAGCGGAGCCCGAAACTTATCCGCGGCTGACGGCGAGGCTTGGGAAGCGGACGGGGAGCATCATCGAATCGCGATTCTGACAATGCAAACGGCCGGTTATGCCCCGGCCTTAGCTTTATCGTTGACCAGGTTCAACACCTCTCGGACCAGCAGGTCCGGCTCGAAAGGCTTTGTCGAGTATCGCTGGAAGCCTGCTTCGAAAGCCTTTGTGCGGCTTTCCTCAGTCGCAAAGGCACTGAGCGCAAGTGCAGGTATAGTCCCGCCCTTCTCCGGTTCGAGTGAACGAATTCGCGAGATCAGCGAATAGCCGTCTTCTTCCGGCATCGCAAGGTCGGAAATAATGACATCAGGCAGTCCGTTCGTGAAACCGTTCAGTGCGGAGAAGGCGGTTCTCGCATTGGTCGCGGCAGTTACCTTGGCACCATTTTGCTCAAGGAAAAGCGTGAGGACCTCACGCGAGTCGGGATCGTCCTCAACGATCAGCATGGTAATGCCCTCAAGCGGACGGCGGACCGGCTTTGTCTCGAGATGAGTTTCGGCAACCCTCTGATCAGGATGCGTAAGTGGAAGCGTGACCGTGAACTTTGATCCTTCGCCGATGCCCTTGCTTTCGACATCGATAGTGCCTCCGTGACGTTCCGCAAGTATCTTTGCGATCGATAATCCCAAACCGAGACCTGTGCTGCCGCGGTTTTGATTCAGCTCGCCTTGAGAAAACTGTCGGAAGATCCCGGGTAGCGAATCGGGACTAATACCCTGGCCGTTGTCTTCGACGGAGATCTGGGCAGTGGCATCGTTGGCCGTGATCGTGACCCCGACCCGGCCGCCTTCAGGCGTGAATTTGATAGCGTTCGAAATGATGTTGCCGAAAACCTGCTGCAGACGATTTGCGTCACCGAAGACGACTACGTCGCTGCGATCGGCGCTGAAATCGAGTGCAATGCCTCGGGAACCCGCTGCCGGTTCCATCGCCTGACACGATCCCCGCACAAGTTCATAAAGATTTGTCGGCCGATACTCGAGCCTCAATCTTCCGGACGCGACGCGGGCCGAATCTACGAGGTCGTTGATCAGCTTTGCCTGTGAGCTTGCGCTCCGCTCGATCGTTTCGAGCGCATTGCGGCGAGTCTTTTCGTCAACATCCTTGGTCAAGAGGATCTTGGACCATCCAAGAATCGCATTCAACGGCGCCCGAAGTTCATGCGACACGAGAGCAAGGAAAAAATCTTTTGCCCGGTTTGCCTCGACGGCTTCGTCGCGTGCCTTTTTCTCGCGGTCATATACGCGTGCAAGTTCTTCAGCAGCAAGCTTTTGGTCGGTCGTCTTTCGCAGAACACCCATCATCTTGACGGGATGGCCCTCCGGGTCGAGCATCGATTTTCCTTCGGCGCAGATCCACTCTACCTCGCCGTCCGGATAGATGACGCGGAACTCTTCTTCATAGCGCCGGCCGCTGCGTCGGGTCTCTGCTAGCAGATCACGGACCGCGGCCCTGTCGTCAGGATGAACTGAATCAAGTATGCGGTCGACCGTCAGAGCTTCGTACGCCGGCAATCCAAGCAGCTCGTTGCATTGCGGGGTCGAGAATATCTCGTCTGCAAGAAAATCCCAATACCAGAGCCCGATGTCAGCGTTCGCGGCGGCATGGAGAAGCTCGTCGCCGCCCCTACGGGAAGCACTTCCGGGCAGCCTTTCGGCATCAACGATACGACCCGCGACAAAGATCTGGTCGTTTGGTTCGCCGGCCGGGACAAATGTGAGTTGGATCGGGACCTTTTCGTCGACACTGACACGAAAATCAACGATCAGTTCCGTCTTCTGGCCCGAAGCGGATTCCTTTATGGCATTACCAACAATGACCGAACTGTTTCTCGAAGACTGCCAGTATACAGTTTCAGCAAAGTTCTGCCCGGCGAGCATCCCCGGATCTGTGGCCGTCCGTTCAAAAATCGAACCGGACATGGAAATCACCCGACCGTCGGTTCCGAGACTCCCATAAAGATCGAATAAATGGGACATTACCGAGTCGGTCACACTCGCTTGCAGGACGCGTTGATTTGTTTGCTGGATCACTTCCACCTATCCACGCACAGTATTTGCTTACTACTTTAATCTTTAATCTTGATTGTACCAGAAAAAGCGGTGCCCAATTCGAGCACCGCTGGAGTCGTTCCGCTAAAGGTCAGACCGCACGACGGCCGGTCAAAAGTCGGATCACGAATACTACCAGTGCCACTAATAACAGAGCGTGCAAAATTCCGCCAAACGTTTGTCCTGCAACCAATCCCAACAGCCAAAGCACCAAAACAATTACGATGATCGTTTCTAACATTTATAATCTTCCTCCCTGTTTCGTTATACCTGTAGCATTACTGCCACGAACACATTGCTGTTCGCTCAGCAGGCTACAAACTGCGTGCCAATACAGAGAAAAGCGTAGTTACGAAACGTTTAGCGATTAATCAATGAAATTGGAAACGACTTTTGGACCGAGCAATGTACTAATTCAAAACACTGGTCCCGTTACCGCTTCAATAGGTGATCACGTCTTTGATGCGGAGAATGCTGTGTATCGTATTCGTGCATTTCGTGCAGCTCGGCAATCATCGATATCATCGAAAAGGCTGGTAAATATAGTGATTTGCAGATATTTCCAGTTGGCACAGGGCTTGCTCGTTCAGATGGTGCTAGGATATCTCGCCGTTCTAATAGTAATTTGTTGATAGGTCAAACGTGGAAATTATGGCTAATAAAGCACTCGTCATCGACGACGACAAGGTCACACTTGAATTGCTCACATTCCAACTCGGTGCAGAAGGGTTTGAAGTAACGACGGCCGAAACAGGCGCCAAAGGGCTCGAATACGCTAAGAGCTCTGAGTTTGATGTCATTTTAACGGACCTAAACCTTCCGGACATCAATGGCATCGAGATGGTTCGACAGTCCAAAATGATCTCGCCTGAGACCGAGATCATAATGATCACCGGATATGACCGGGCGGAAAAGGCGATCGAAGCGACGCGCGTCGGGGCCTTTGGCTACCGCGTGAAGCCGCTGCAGTTCGACGACCTAATGGTCGATATTCGCAATGCTGTGGAATCAAAGCGGCAGGCGGAGATCAATAAGCGGCAGGCTCAGGAGATCAGGGAACTTCGTAGTCGCCTTACAAGCCGGAAGTCTTATGAGGGTATCATCGGCGGCTCGCGCGCAATGCAGAATATCTACGAGATCATTGAAAACGTAGCCGAGTCGGATGCCAACATTCTAATACTTGGAGAATCGGGAACGGGAAAGGAAGTCATCGCCAACGCGATCCACTATAAGAGCCACCGCAGCAAGCAGCCGTTCGTAAAGGTAAATTGCTCGGCCCTTCCGAAGGATCTAATCGAATCTCAGCTTTTCGGCCACGTGAAGGGCTCATTTACCGGAGCACATGCGGATAAGACTGGGTTTATCGGGCAGGCGAACAGCGGCAGCCTGATGTTGGATGAGATCGGCGAGATGCCGATAGACCTTCAGCCGAAATTGCTCAGGGTTCTGCAGGAAAAGGTCTACTATCGTGTTGGCAGCGATAAGCCGCAAGAAGCGGACTTCCGTTTGATCTCGGCGACGAACCGCGATCCGTTTGACGCGATCAAAGACGGGCAGCTTCGTGAAGACCTCTATTATCGTATCAACACTATCGAGATAAAGATCCCGCCGCTCAGGGAGCGGATGGAGGACATCCCGATGCTTGCGGAGCATTTCCTTCATATTTACGGCGAGAAGTACGACCGCCCGGATGCTGCATTTGAGCAATCGGCATATGATCAAATGCTGCACTACAATTGGCGTGGAAACGTTCGCGAACTGCAGAACGTGGTTGAGCGTGCCGTATTGCTCAGCAAGTCGGGAAAGATCGAACGGCTCGATATCGCGGCCGACGGGGAACCGTCAGTCTATGTACCGAACGCCTATGCCGCGGCCGCCGTTTCATCAAACGGAGGAGAGCATCGACCCGAGGTGTTTAGCAGCGAACAGGTACCGGTCGCTCCGGCGATCGACCTCGACGGTGAACGTCTGTTTGAGAGTGTTGGTAAACTGATCGTCGAGCGTCTAAACGAGCCCGAAGAAGGGAAAGAGAATGAAGATGTCTTTAATTCGATCGAGAGCGGCGTCGTACAGGCTGCTTTGAGCCGGACGAGAGGCAACAAGCAGGCTGCTGCGAATTTACTCGGCGTTTATCGACCCAGGCTATATGGAATGATCAAGCGCCATAACTTGGACGCGAAGGCGTAGAGTTCGGCTATCGATAGGCACGAAAAAGCCCCGCAATTGCGGGGCTTTTCTGTTGCCGGTCAATGGGTGCTAGCGGTTTGCCGCCGCCGGTACCTTAACGTCCACGTCTATTTCTTTCTTCGCAGCACCGCCAAGAAAGCCGCCGTAATAGAATGCGCCGGCGATTATAGCGACGATAATGATCATTGCAATAGCCCAAATTAGATTGCTGCCAACATTGTTCTCTTCTGACATAGTATCCTCCTGTTTTCTAACCATTAATGATAATTGGTAAAGCTCTATCGCCCCCATTTCTGCAACCGGAATGCCAATCTCTCGTGTTGTGTCAAACCGCGATATTTACGGGCTATCGCTGAAGAACTAGGAAACCGGGGGAGCGAAATCGTATCAAATCAATACGGCTGCCGGATCTGTCTCTTATACACATCTCCGAGCCCACGAGACAGCG
>JAUCQE010000020.1 GCA_030372865.1 Pyrinomonadaceae bacterium | reverse complement strand
GGTACTACGCTGCTCGGGTCCGACGACAAATCCGGGATTGCCGAGATCATGACGATGATCGACATTCTCGGCAAGAATCCGCAGATCAAGCACGGCAACATTGCCGTCGCGTTCACGCCCGATGAAGAGGTCGGCGGCGGCATCGATAAGTTTGACGTAAAGGGCTTCGGAGCAAAATACGCTTACACGGCCGACGGCGGCGAACTCGGCGAGATTTCTGACGAGACCTGGACGGCAAAGACCGCGACCGTCGTTTTCAAGGGCACATCGACGCACCCGGGTTATGCGAAGAACATTCTCGTCAACGCATCGTTTGCGGCAGCCGATTTCCTCACGCGGTTCAATGACCCGAAGGTCCCGCGTCCGGAAACCACCGAGGGCCGCGAGGGCTTCGTGCATCCATACAATTCCTCGCTCGATATCGAAGAATCGACCGTCCGGGTGCTTCTCCGCAATTTCGATATGGCCGGCGTCGAGCAGCAGGAAGCGATGATCCGCTCGATGCTTGAAGAAACGATGAAGAAGTTCCCGAATGTACAGGCGACTATGGACGTCCGCGTCGGTTATTTGAACATGAAGGAAGAATTGAAAAAACACCCGCAGCTTGTCGAGTACGCCGCCGAGGCGACGAAACGCGCGGGTGTTAAACCAAAGATGAAACCGATCCGCGGCGGAACGGACGGTGCACGCCTGACCTTTATGGGCCTGCCCACGCCGAACATCTTTACCGGCGGGCACAACTTCCACGGAAAGCTCGAGTGGAACTCCCGAAAGGGACTCGAAAAATCCACCGAGATGCTCGTCAATCTCGTCCAGATCTGGGCCGAGAGATCAAAGTAATTAAAGGCGGCGGCACAGCGTAATGGAGACGCTGTGCCGCCCTTCCTCATCTCTTAAAGAACGTCGTCTGTGCCACGAAGTTAAGGTCCCATAGCTCGTCCTGGACCATTACGACCTGCGACGGGAAATAGTACTGCTTGCTTGATACCTCAACCACGTATGACCGGCCGGCCGGAACGTCCGTGAATCGGAAGTAGCCGAACGGATTTGTCCTTACAGTCCTCATTCCGCCTTCCATATCGTACATTGAGACCGCGGCTCTGCCGACGCCGTATCCCTGCTCGTTCATCACGCGTCCGCCGACCGAAACGTTTGCGGCAGTCGGCGCAAGAACGCTCGAGCTAAAACTGACATTGTTTATGCCGATCCATTCGTCGGCCGTGCTTCCGCCGCCGGCGTTGGCCGCGTTCGTTGTAATGATCCGTACCTGAACGTTCGGCTGGTTGTTTACCGCAACGGGCAATACGACCGTCTTGTTAAATGTCTGGCCAGCGGCACCGCCCACGGTCACATCGGCGACGTACCCGTCCGGAATATTCGTAAAGTTCCCGGTCGATCCGATGCGGTACTGCAGGGCGACCATCGAAACCGCGTTGTTCGAACCGCCGTCGATATCCTGCACAGTGTAGTTCATCGTTACCTGCCCGCGGCCTGTCGCGTTCAGGTAGAAAACCAAATACGGATTTGCCTGCACGTTGCCCTGAAGCCCGATCGCGAGATATGTTCCCGAATCGAACTCAGCGACGCCGCCGGCATTAAAAGCACTCGGATTTCCTTTGTTCGCCGAAACGTTTGTTGGGGTGTTCGGCAGCTGGTTGTTTGCGAACTCGGTGCCGAGAATGGTCTGCGGGTCTACGCCGTGCGTCGCGGTTAGCCCCTGTCCGAAATACCCTTCTACGCACGGGACGTTGCTCCAGTTGTCGTTTGATGTGATCTGTCCGGCAGTCGCAAGCGACACGCCAAAGCTCAGGCTTGAGCTTGAAAGATCGCAATACGTCGAATTTGCATGGGTCACCGTCCCCAGATCGATCACGTTCTTGGAAAGCTTCGAAGGCAGGGCGGTTGACAAGACCAATAGCGTTACGAAGGCAAATGGGGTGAAGAGGCGAATGATGCGGGAGCACGACACACGGGTGTGCAGGCAATTCATAGGCGAATCGAGGGAAATTCCTTTTTAAGAGATTTGGTAATACGAAGGAGGGGTGGCCGATGCGGGTTCGTCCATTAAAAACACTAGCACAGACTGTTGTACCGTGTCACTAAATTTTTAACAGAATTTTTCCACACTCCTCGCCGGGAAAACTCGAAAACTTTGGGGCTTTTCCCGCTCACCCTTTCGGCGGTACGACCAATACCTTATCCACTCGACGGCCGTCCATGTCCATAACCTCGAACTGAATTCCGTCCCATTCGAACGAATCTCCTTCGGCCGGAACGCGTTCCAGCCGGGCGAGGACGAAGCCTGCAAGCGTATGGTACGCCTCGTGTTCGTCTTCGGGCAGGTTTCGCAGCTTCAGCAGCTCGGCGACCTCCATCATCGAGATCTGGCCGTCGATCAGCAGCGAGCCGTCATCTCGCACCGTCACTGACTGCCTTACCACGCCGCCGGCAGGCAGATCGCCGACGATCTCTTCAAGGATGTCGTTAAGCGTGACCAGTCCCGTCACGCTGCCGAATTCGTCGATCACGAGTGCGAGCGAGTTCCCTGCTCCTTTGAATTTCTCGAGCAATTCAAGTGCAGACATCGTCTCCGGAACGAAAACCGGTTCCTTTGCGACCGCCTCGAGATCAAGGTCCTGCCCGGCCAGCACCTGCGTCAAAATATCCCGTGCCTTCGCTATTCCGATAACCTCGTCGAGGTCGCCGCGACAGATCGGCAGCCGCGAAAAGCGCGTTTCGGCGAGTTCCTTTATATTGATCTCGAGCCCTTCCTTAACGTCGAGCCACTCGATCTTCAGCCGCGGCGTCATCACCGCCGTGACGCGCTGGTCGTCAAGCCGGATAATGCTCTCGATCAGCTCTTGCTCCACCTCTTCGAGAACGCCGATCTCCGTCCCGTGGGCAATGTGCGCCTTTATCTCATCCTCGGTTATTCCCGACTCGTTCGTCTGTCCGATCCTGAAGATGCCCAATATGAAGCGGGTCGAGCCGCTCAGGATCCAAACGATCGGCGCCGTAAGCGACGATACTGCCTTCATCGGCCGTGAAAAGATGGTCGCTATCTTCTCCGGCATCGCGAGCGCGATATTTTTCGGCACAAGCTCGCCGATGACGAGCGAAAAATACGTGATCACGACGATCACAAGTCCGAACGCTATCGATGCTGCGTAGGGCTCCAACGCCGGCACCGTGGCGATCAAACCTGCCACCTCGCCCGACAGCATTGCGCCGCCGAAAGCACCCGAGAGAATTCCGACAAGAGTGATTCCGATCTGCACCGCAGACAGGAAGCGGTCGGGCTTCAGTTGAAGGTCCATCGCTGCGGCCGCGCCTTTGCTGCCGCCCTCCGCCGCACGGGCAAGCCTTACGCTTCTTGAAGAAACGACCGCGATCTCCGTCATTGAGAACAATCCGTTGATGATTATCAATGTCCCGATCAGGAGTACTTCAAATAAGAGTTGGCTCATATCTGGATTTTGTCACAGCTCGTCCTAACTGACCATCGGCGACGCGTTTCGGTAATCGCGGCGATGTGCCTTAGAATACTCGCAATGCAAGAGACCGACATCACAAATTCCTCGCGGGCACCCGAGCCTGTCGGGCTTTATCCGCACGCACGCCGTGTCGGAAACCTGCTTTTCCTGTCGGGCGTCGGCCCGCGTGAACGCGGCACAAAGAAGATACCCGGCGTGGAACTGAACGACGCCGGCGAGATCGTCTCATACGACATTGAGACGCAGTGCCGATCCGTCTTTCAGAACGTCCGCTACATTCTCGAAGATGCCGGCTCGGGCTGGGACAAGATCGTTGACGTGACGGTGTTCCTAACCAACATGAAGGCCGATTTCGCCACCTACAACCGTCTGTACGCGGAGCACTTCGCCGACAACCAGCCGTGCAGGACAACCATCGAGATAAGTTCCCTGCCGACGCCGATCGCCATCGAACTCAAGGTCATCGCAACTATCGGAGACTGAATGCTCAACGATAAACCTTCCAGACGTGCGTTCTTGATGGCGTCCATCGCGTCGGTGCTTTGCCTGGGCGGCCTGACATCCGGGCAGACAGTTTCACCCGGGCAAACGATCGACCGCATGGTTGCAGCTCGGATGAGCGAAACCGGAACACCCGGCCTTGCCGTGGGTGTATCGGTTGACGGCAAGGTTGTTCACGCAAAAGGCTACGGCATCGCGAATCTCGAAACCCAGGCAGCCGTTACGCCCAAGACCGTCTTCAACATCGCGTCGATAACGAAAACATTCACCTCGCTTGCGGCGATGAAGCTCGTCGAGCAGGGCAAGCTTTCGCTCGACGATCCGCTTTCAAAACATCTCGACGCGCTCCCTGCGGCGTGGCGGCCGATCACCATTCGTCAGCTTCTCAGCAACACTTCCGGCATCCGCAGCTTTACATCGCTCGGTGAAGCTGAGAAACGGTGTAATTCATCGCAGGACATTCGTTCGTACAGACGGGGCGATGCCATCCGCGAGGTCGATTGTTTCCCGCTCGAATTCACACCCGGCGAGAAATGGAAGTATGCCGATACGGGGTTTTACCTGGCCGGAATGGTCATCGAAAAAATCAGCGGCACCGATTACGGATCCTTCCTCCGCAGCCACGTCCTGCTGCCGCTCGGCATGCTTGATACAGATCTTATCGATTACGCCAGGATAATCCCGAACCGCGCGGGTGGCTACAGCTTTCGCGACGGAAAGATCGTGAACGCCGCCCGGTTCGACATCGATGAATTCGCCAACGGCGGGCTTGTTTCCACCCTTGAGGATATGCTCCGGTTCGAGCAGGCATTCATCACGGGCAAAGTGCTCAATACCGGCTCGATCGACATGATGCGTGCGAACGCTCGTCTGAAAAATGGAGATATCGTTTCTAATTACGGCCTAGGCCTAGGCCTTACACCGTATAATGGTCAAAAGCGTTTCGGGCACACGGGCGGAGGCGGCCTCGGGTTCGCTGCCGCGTTCACACATTTTCCCGCACATCGGGTTACGGTCGTCGTGTTGGCGAACGCCGACCAGGAAGGCATCGGCGACTTTGCCAATCGTATCGCCGAACTCTATTTTAAGAAGACCATCTCACAGACAAGATAATCAACGGAGAAAACTATGACAGCACCAGCAGCAAAAGGGATCGCGACCCGCGGCTTTGCCGTTTCGGGGCCCGACAAATCATTCGAACCATTCGAATTTCAACGCCGCGAGGTCGGCCCGAAGGATATCCTGATCGATATTCTCTACGCAGGCATCTGCCACTCGGACATCCACCAGGCACGCGACGAATGGCACGATATGATGCCTGCAACCTACCCGATGGTCCCGGGTCACGAGATCGTCGGCCGCGTTACGAAGGTCGGCAGCGAGGTCACTAAATTCAAAGAGGGCGACATCGCCGGTATCGGCTGCTTTGTCGATTCCTGTCGCGAGTGCCCGAGCTGCACCTCCGGCAACGAGCACTATTGCTTTAAAC
>JAUCQE010000019.1 GCA_030372865.1 Pyrinomonadaceae bacterium | reverse complement strand
AGCTAACTGTTCCTAATGGCTGAGAAATCCGACATCGAAGAAGTTCTTGACGCTTTGAACATCACGCCGCCGCCGGCGACTTCGGCGGGGCTGCATGCGGTCACGAATGCGCTGCGGCACGTTTACGGCAAGATGGGCGTCGTCCGCGGCACGCGCGGGATGCTGAAGCTGAACCAGAAGGGCGGCATCGACTGCCAGTCCTGCGCCTGGCCCGACCCGGAGCACCGCACGCTGAACGAATTCTGCGAGAACGGTGCAAAGGCACTCTCGGACGAGGCCACGCGTGCTCACATCGGCCGTGAATTCTTCGCTTCGCACTCGGTCGCGGAACTGAAACAGCGTTCAGATTTCTGGCTCAACAAACAGGGGCGTCTGACCGAGCCGCTGATCCTTCGCGAGGGCTCGACGCACTACGAACCCGTTACTTGGGAAGATGCGATCTCGCTTATCGCGGGTAAGCTCAAGTCGCTCGCCTCGCCCGATGAGGCCGTCTTCTACACATCCGGCCGCACCTCTAACGAGGCGGCATTTCTTTACCAGCTTTTCGTCCGCCGGTTCGGCACGAACAACCTTCCCGATTGCTCGAACATGTGCCACGAATCGACCAGCGTCGCGCTCGCCGAATCGATTGGCCTCGGCAAGGCGACGATCCGGCTTGAGGATTTCGAGGAGACCGATCTCGTCATCGTCATCGGCCAAAACCCCGGCACGAACGCTCCGCGAATGCTCTCATCGCTTGCCGCCGCAAAGAAAGCGGGTGCGAAGATGATCGCGATCAACCCGCTGCCGGAGGTCGGGCTGACCAGCTTTGTGGACCCCAACCCGCAGCACGGCAACCCTTTTTCGGTGCTCGGTTTCCGCCCGGCAAAGCTCGCCGATCTCCATCTGCCCGTCCGAATCGGCGGCGACATGGCGGTGCTCAAAGGCCTGATGAAAGCCCTGCTCGAACGCGAACGCGAAGAGCCGGGCTCGGTGTTTGATAGAGAATTTATCGAAAGCAAAACGCTCGGTTACGATGAGTTCATCGCCTCACTCGACGCCGTCTCGTGGGCTGAGATCACGGCTGGCTCGGGCCTCATACGCGAACAGATCGAAAAGGCCGCACGGATGATAATGCGTGCCCGTTCGTTCGTCACCTGCTGGGCGATGGGCGTCACGCAGCACACGGCCGCCGTCGCCACCATTCAGGACATCGTCAACCTTCATCTCCTCCGCGGCTCGATCGGCCGGCCCGGTGCGGGCCTGTGTCCCGTCCGCGGCCATTCGAATGTTCAGGGCGACCGTACGATGGGCATCTGGGAACGCATGAACCCGGTCTTTCGCGAGAACCTCGAAAGGGAATTCGCGTTCAAGACGCCCGAACGCGACGGGCTTAACACCGTCGAGTCGATAGCCGCGATGCGCGACGGTCGTGCAAAGGTGTTCTTCGCGATGGGCGGCAATTTCGTCGCCGCCTCGCCAGATACGGAGGCAGTTTCCGGGGCCCTCGAGAATTGCGACCTCACCGTTCAGGTCATCACAAAGCTGAACCGTACGGCGCTCACACCCGGCCGCACATCGCTGCTCCTGCCGTGTCTCGGCCGCTCTGAGATCGATATGCAGGCGAGCGGCGAGCAGTTCGTCTCGACCGAGAGCACGATGCTAAATGTGCAGATGTCGAAGGGTATCTTCGAGCCCGCGTCCGAGCATCTCCGTAGCGAGACATGGATCGTCTGCCGCCTTGCCGAGGCGACGCTTGGCAATGACATCGGCATCGACTGGCGTGATTTTTCCGAAAATTACGACCTCATCCGCGACGCCATCGAGCGTGTCGTTCCGGGCTTTGATAACTACAACGAACGCATCCGCGTTCCCGGCGGTTTTTACCTGCCGAACCCGCCGCGTGATGGCACGTTTCCAAATGCCGCCGGCAGGGCACTTTTCACCGCTCATCCGCTCGAATACATCGAAGCCCCGCCGGGCCGACTGCTGATGACGACCATCCGCTCTCACGACCAGTTCAACACGACGATCTACGGCCTCGACGACCGCTACCGCGGCATCGACGGCGGCCGCCGTGTCGTCTTCATGAATGAACGCGACATCGCCGAGCACGGCCTCGAGGACGGGCAAAAGGTCGATATCACCAGCTATTGGGACGACGGCGAACGCCACGTGAAAGGCTTCACGATAGTAAAATATGTGATTCCCGCCGGCTGTACCGCCGCCTATTTCCCCGAGGCAAACCCGCTCGTCCCGCTCGGCAGCCACGCCCGCCGCAGCTTCACCCCGACCTCGAAATGCATCGTCGTGTCGATCGAGAAAAGCGAAGAAAATTAGCCACTAATTAACACGAATTGGCACTAATTATTTCCCGAAATTGCCGAGCGTGTTTTACCCCACGAGTCTCGGTATCAATCAGTTAAGCAATTCGTGAAATTCGTGTTAATTAGTGGCTAACCTCTTCTCGTTCGTGTCATCTAAACCTCTTGTGGCAAAATATAGGTAATGGATCTCGTTCTGGACAAGTTTCACGAAGAGTGCGGCATCTTCGGCATTTACGGCCATTCTGAGGCGTCGACGCTAACGCGGCTTGGGCTTTTTGCGTTGCAGCACCGCGGGCAGGAGGCGTGCGGCATCGTGTCCTCGGACGGCGAGAACCTGCACCAATATCGTTCGCAGGGGCTGATCGCGGATGTGCTCACCGAAGATGTGCTGACCGCGCTCAAAGGCTCGGCCGCCATCGGCCACACGCGTTATTCCACCGCCGGCCGCAACACCATCAAAGAGGTCCAGCCGTTCTCCGTTACGTGCCAGCACGGCCAGATCGCCGTCTGCCACAACGGGAACCTGCCGTTCGCCGAGGCCCGTCGCCGCGAACTTGAAAAGGATGGTGCGATCTTCTCCTCGACCTCCGACACCGAAACGATCCTGCACGGCATTGCCCGAACGCCTGCCGCCGACGCCATCGAGGCCGTCAGAAAGGTGCTCAACGAAACCGAAGGCGCGTTCTCGCTGCTTTTCCTGACGCCCGATGCACTCGTCGCCGTCCGCGACCCGCGCGGCTTCCGCCCGCTCGTTCTGGGCAAATTAAAGGACGCCTGGTGCGTCGCCTCAGAGACCTGTGCGTTCGACCTGATCGCTGTCTCTTATACACATCTGACGCTGCCGACGAGTTCCGAA
>JAUCQE010000018.1 GCA_030372865.1 Pyrinomonadaceae bacterium | reverse complement strand
TTTGATGACAACGGCGTCCTTTACATCGACGGCGGCTTCCGTGCCCGCATCGAGTATCCCGACCAGCGCCGCTACATCCTCGAACGCCTCGAGGCCGAGCCGAACGTGCTTCACGGAGTTGAGACGGCACTCCACGGCATGGCGTTCATCCAGGACATCCGCACCGACCCGCGTGCCCGCGGCCGCCAGCTCAAAGGCGTAAAAGTTGGGACGGACAAGGTAACACGTGCCCTCACCTGGTCGCCGCTCGCCGAAGAAGGCAAGGTCGTGCTCGTCCGCGGCGCGTGGAACGAAGAGCTGATCGAAGAAGCCTCGAGCTTCCCGGCCGGCCGCCACGACGACCAGGTCGACGCCATCTCCCTCGCCGTCCAATTGCTCGCCGAACTCAAGAGGCAGGAACAGAAGCAGATAAAACACATCTCCGCCGGATTTTAACCAAGAACTTTCGCCGGAAAAGACTGGCCCGAACAATAATAAAATTACAAAAAATAACTATGAAAAGACTGTTTTGTGGCATAATTCCGGTATTTCAGCCAAGTTCAATCATCCACTAGGAGCACACAGCATGAACCCCTTGTCATTGGCCGCATTGCGACCGCTCTACCTGATCTTCGCACTCGCATTCGTCCAGACCGGGATCGGCCAGACGAACGACTTCAGCTATCAGGGCAGCCTTAATATTTCGGGGCAGCCGGCGACTGGCAGCTATGATATGGAATTCGCATTGTTCGATTCATTATCCGGCGGTTTGCAGACGGGTTCGACGCTGACGCGGACGAACGTTGTAGTTTCGAACGGCGTTTTCACTGTTACCCTCAACTTCGGCAGTGTTTTCACCGGAGCTGCAAGATTCCTGGAGATCCGGGTTCGGCCCGCGGGCGGCGGTGCATACACGCTCCTAACGCCGCGGCAGGCAGTCTCAAGCTCGCCGTACGCAGTCCGTTCGGCAAGTTCGGCCAACGCCGACGTTGCGGCAACTGCGACGAATCTGAATAATCAGCCTGCATCGTTCTACACGAATGCGGGAAACCTCTCCAGTGGAACGCTTCCCTCAGCCCGTCTCGCCGGAACGTATTCCCAGGCGTTGAATCTATCAAACGCTTCAAACGTGTTCGCTGGCAGCGGCTCGGCACTGACCTCGCTTGATGCAGGAAATATCTCGACCGGCACGCTCGCCGACGGACGGCTATCCGGTAACGTTCCTCTGGAAAACGGCATCAATAATTTCACGAACACGAACAGTTTCAACTTCGGCACGAAATCGCTGCAGGTACGAAACGACTCCGGACTTGTGCCCGGCCTGAACGTTACCGGTACCGGCGGCAACCTCGGCATTCTTCGATTGAGAAACGCGATCGAGATCTGGCCGAGCGACGACGCGTCCCGGGCGGGCAATCTCGATGTTCGCAATCCCGCCGGCAATGCGACGATCACCCTGAACGGTGCGAGCGGAAACATTACGGCTACAGGAAACATCAATGGTGCCAACACGCCGGCAATAAAGGTCGCACAGACCTTTCGTGATGCAAGAACGCTCGGGCCCAATCGGATCTTTGTTCAGGATTCCTTTCAAAACCTTGAAACGCTGACAGTGAACGTCCCGGCGGAAGGCTATCTACTGCTGACCGCAACGGCAAATATTGCGAGCGTTTGGGTTTCGAGCTCGGGAGGGCTGCAGGTGATCAAAGGCCACCTGAAGATCGAAGAAACAACGTCCGGCTCACCCGTACAATTGGTCGAACACTCATCGTACTTGATACCGATCACTACCAACTCGGCGAATCAGGCGGCCGATGTAGCGGTCGTTTCGTGGGTTGTGCCCGTTGCGTCCGCCGGGCAGAGGACATTTCGATCGGCGATAACCGTTGAAGGCGGGCTGTATGTATACACCACCTCCCTATCCGCCCAATACTTTCCGAACAGTTTGTAACGGATTCGGCCGCTCTCGCGGCAAAAAATGCCCGCCTGATGGCTCAGACGGGCACACGGTCAGATTGATATTTGAAAATTAACCTTTTGCCCTCTTGACCTCCTATTGCCGGCGAAGCGAGTCAAGGTTAGCTGCTTCGCAACGCCCATCGCCGGGTTCGGCTTATTTTCATAGCCGTCCTGTAATTCGGCTCGGTCTCCCTCCGTCGCTTTTAGCTACGGTGGGCATGCCTTATGCCAAAGGTATTCGCTGACGCACAGCCCGCTATTGTCAGCGAACATAGCTCGACGGAACCGGGATGTCACCCGCTGCGCCGAAGCCAAACGAACCGTAGCCATTCGTAGTCTGCTGTTCGTACCACAAATCTGTCTCTTATACACA
>JAUCQE010000017.1 GCA_030372865.1 Pyrinomonadaceae bacterium | reverse complement strand
CGCTGTCTCGTGGGCTCGGAGATGTGTATAAGAGACAGCTGCTGCTCTTCGTCAAAGAGATCCAGCGAACGCCCGCGTCGGAGCGGCTCAAGCTCTTTCCGCAGCGTGCCGAGTTTCGCGAGGTGATTCCAGACGTCGTTCTCTTGCGCGGTCCGCCCCGCCGCGGTAAAAGCATTCCTCGCGTCGCCCGGAAATCCGCCCGGGAAATCTCGTCGGTTATCCGGATCGCCGCCGCCCGGCATCGCGATCTCGTCGCCGTAATAAAGGAGCGGTGTTCCGCGTGAGGTCATTATCAGCGTCTGCGCGAGCTTTAGCCCGGTCGTGGTCGCACCCGGTTCATTCATGAACCGCGGCATGTCGTGAACTCCGAGGAAAGTTACGAGCACATCAGGCCGCGGATAGATCCAGTCGCGGGCGAACATCTGGTGCACCTCGCGGATCGGCTTGCCTTGGGCGAACGCATTTCGGATCGGGTAAAACAGTCCAAAATCGTAGAGCGTGTCGATCTCAGGGTCGATGCCGTCCCAGCCTTTTCGCCCTTTCTGGAAGAACGAAAGCAGCACCGGATCGCTATCGAAAAGTTCACCGAGGATGTTCACCTTCGGAAACTCGCGATGTACGGCCGAGCCCCATTTTGCCCAGAAAGAACGCGGCACGTGCGGCAGCGTGCCCATTCGGATCGAATCGAACCCGACCTGCGCGATCCACCACAGCGAGTTTTGGATCAGGTACTTTTCGACCTCCGGATTGTTCTGGTTCAGATCCGGCAGGATATCGATGAACCAGCCGTCGATGTTTCGCCGCTGCGTTTGATACGTCCCGCGTTGGTTCATCGCCGTCCATTTCTGCCAGTTGTTCGATTCGTGGTCCTTAACGGTGCCGTTGAACCAATCGGGCGTCGGCGGGTCGTTTGCCCACGGGTGATATGGCCCGGTGTGGTTCACCACCTGGTCCTGCAGCACGACAAACCCGGCCTGATGCGCCTTGCGGACAAACTCCTTCAGCTTTGCCATGTCGCCCAAGTGTTCATCGACGCCGTAGAAATCGACCGCTCCGTAACCGTGGAAACCGGTCGTCGTCGGCATCTCGGGCGGGTAAACTTCGAGCGTGTCCTCGCGGTCGGCGTTGTCGTAAACGGGCGTCGTCCATATCGCCGTCGCACCGAGCGACTTTATGTACCCGAGTTTGTCGATGATGCCCTGCAGGTCGCCGCCATGGTAGTGCCGGCCTTTTTTGCGGTCGTAAAGCCCTTTCGATTTCGCGGGGTCGTTGTTCGTCTGGTCGCCGTCGGCAAAGCGGTCGGTGAAAACGAAATAGATCACGTCGTCTTTCCCGAAGCCGTTATAGTTTCCAAGCCTCGGCTGAGGCGTGAAGATACCGAACGTCATGTTCGCGGTCCCGCCCGGCGAGACCACGCGAAGCTGATAATCGCCCGGCCGCACGTTCTCCGCTATCTTCAGGTCGGCGAACAGATAATTGCCGTTCGCGCTCGACATAAAGTTCGATGCCGTGATCCCCGGCGTCGCGGACTCGATCTTCGCCCCGCCAAGGTTCCTGCCCTTGATCAGAACGCGAACGGGGTTGATCGTGCTGCCGACCCACC
>JAUCQE010000016.1 GCA_030372865.1 Pyrinomonadaceae bacterium | reverse complement strand
CGCGAACGGGCAGATGATCAACTTCGAAGCACGCGTGCCGATCCTCGGCTTCAACGTACCCGAGGCGATCCTGCTGCAGTCCGAAGGCTATTCGAACTACCACGGCGGCCAGTTCAGCCTGACCAAGCGTCTCTCGCAGGGCCTGCAGTTCAACGTCGCCTACACCTTCTCGAAATCGATCGATATCATGTCGTCCGACCCGGGCAGCACGGCCGGCGGCGGCAAGCCTGATGTGCCGAACACCGGCTTCATTGCACAGGGCGACGCGAACAACATCGATAACAACCGCGGCGTTTCCGATTTTGACCGCACGCATCGCTTCACCTCAAACTTCGTCTGGGACATCCCGACCTTCGGCAGCAACAGCGCGTTCGCAAAGGGCTGGTCGGTCGCGGGCTTTTTCCAGATGCAGTCGGGCACGCCGTTCACGGTCTTCGCCTCCGAGCCCGAAGTCGCGACAGCGGCCCAGCTAACGAGCGTCACACGCGGAGCCGGTGGTCTATACCGTCCGGGCTTCGGCCGGCCGAACATCATCTGCAGTGCCTCAGACGCGATCGGCGACTACGGCACCGGAAATCTTGATGTGATCAATTCGTCCTGCTTCACGTCGGCTCTCGGCGGCTTTGGCAATCTCGGCCGCAACACCTTCCGCGGCCCGCTGCAGAAGCGGCTCGACCTGAGCTTTGCCAAGAACACGAAGATCAACGAGCGGATGAGCTTCGAGCTCGGCTTCGACATCTTCAATGTCTTCAACACCGTGAACCTGGCGAACCCGAACAGCGATCTTCAGGACTCGACCGATTTCGGCACCATCACGAACTCGATCGGCGGCCCGCGCGTCGGCCAGTTCCGTGCAAAGTTCCGGTTCTAGGGCCAGCAAACCGAACCGGCTACGAAAAAAAGGCGGATGCTCCGGCACCCGCCTTTTTCTTTTCGATCGTTACGACCTCATTTCAAAATCGAAAGATATTCCCGCCAGGGCCCGACCTCTGCTTCGTACTTTCTTGCCATCACGGTTGCGATCTGCCGGATGTGCGTAAGGTCGTGGACGACCCACGTCGAAAGCAGCTGCCCTAGCGTGACCTCGCCAAACTCCGGGTGTATTCCCGTGAGCGCCAGCTCCGCATCTGTCAGCCCCCAGCCCGCTACCGTCCCCAGGCAATCGGCCCGAACAGCGTCGAACTCATCAAGCAGTTCCCCGACAGTCTTGCCCTTCGCTTTTTCAAAATGCCCAAAACGGTCGAACGGCGGAAAATTTCGATCGCCTGACTGCTGCAGTATCACCTCCGCTCTCGGTATCCAGTCCGTCTCGTCGGCATGTATCAAATGGCCGATCACGTCATGAACGCTCCAGTCACCCTCGCGTCCCGAACCCATCGTCCAATCATCCGAAAGCTCATCCACCAACGCCCGAACCGCCGCCGGCGTCGACCGCAGCACTTCGAGTGCCTTTTCAAGATCGAATTCCATTCCGCCATTCTACAACGAAAAAAGCGGCCCGTTTCAAAGGCCGCTTTCGTAACCAAAAATACGTTACCGCTACCGAACCAACGCCACGCGTTCCTCGCGTGGGTCGTAGGGCTGGCCCTGGTATTTCTTGATCGCTTCCTGGGCGTTGTCGTAGTTGTCGCCGAGCCGTTCGGCGCGTCCGTATGCTGCCATGGCACGCGTGCGGTCGCCCTGTGCGTCGTAGGCATTGCCGAGCCTTATCTCGGCCCAGACTTGCAGCCACGCCGGGCTCAGGTTGCCTGCAAGTGCGGCCCTGAAGTTGTCCTTCGCGAGGTCATAGTTACGCTGCTCAAGGAACAGCAGGCCGAGGTGGTAATAGATCCACGAATTGTTCCGGTCCAGCTTCAGCGCCTCTTCGAACTGCGTCTGTGCCTCGGCAAAGTTGCCTTCCTTGAACTGCTCGATGCCGCGGCGTGCGATCGCCGAAACCCGCAGGTCGGGCGAGATCCTGAGGAGCTTAAAGCCCGGGTCGATTATGATCTCGAGCGGCTTGCCGTCAGATTCGATATTGAAATCGGCGCTCGCCTCGTCCATTTGAAGCTGAACGGTCTTATAGCCGTCCTCGCCCTCGTACCTCAGCTGCACATCGACCGGCAGACGCAGGTTATCGTAGTTCTGCTTTACGGTACCGCGCGCGATGAACTTGCCTTCTCGCGTACGCAGTATCAGGTAATCAGCGGTGAATTCAGGCACGCCCGTGCTTTCGACCCAACGGGCGAAAAAGTAGCGCATGTTCTGCCCGGCAACGCGCGACGTAAGCTTTTCAAGATCGTCGATCGAGGCATTCTTTCCGCGATATTCGTTCAGGAACGTGCGCAAAAGCTGGTTCAGCTTCGCGTCGCCGATCGCCTGCCCAAGCAGCTTATAGACCAGCGGCCCCTTGCCGAACATTATGTATTGATACGCGACCGACTGGTCGTCAAGATTTGCCGGTGCCCTGAGGAGCGACGCCGTTTGCTCAAAGGTCAGCGACTTTTCGACCAGCTCGCGGCGAAGGCCCTCGAGCTGAGCCGCGTTCGCACCCTCTTCGCGAAGCTTTACCGCCGAATATTCCGCCAGCCCCTGCGAGATCCATGCGACGTCAAACGATTTGAGCCCGACCGTCAGCCCCCACCATTGGTACGCCGCCTCTCGCT
>JAUCQE010000015.1 GCA_030372865.1 Pyrinomonadaceae bacterium | reverse complement strand
ACGACCAATAAACGAACATCGCACGGCCGATCACAAGCTCACGCGGAACAAAACCCCAGCCGCGGCTGTCGTCGCTCGCATCGCGGCTGTCGCCCATCACGAAAAAGTGGTTTTCCGGCACCTGCATCGGCTTACCCTGGACGCCGAAGTTGAAGCCTTCGACAGACTGTCGGATGCCGGAACGTACGGGCATCATCGTGTCTTCGGAATAATAAACATCCCATTTATCGGCCGGTTCGCGGTCCTCAAATTGAGAGACCTCAAGGGCAGATTCACCATTTGGGGAATCGCCGATCAGCCGATGTTCGGGAAGAAGCTCGCCATTGATATATACGCTGTTGTTGCGAAACTCGACCGTCTCCCCCGGAAGGCCGATCACGCGTTTTACATAGTTGATCTGGTACTTTACAAGCCCGCGTGAACGGTCCGACCGCGGAGAACTCGGCGGGATAACGCTGTTGCCCGGATATTTGAAAACGATGATGTCGCCGCGTTCGATCTCGCGCATCGGGAGGAACGGGAGCGGGTTGCCGCCGGGGTTGAAGATGAACTTGTTGACGAGCAGATAGTCGCCGACGAGGATCGTGTTCTGCATCGAACCGGTCGGTACGGTGACCGCCTGCAGGATAAAGGTCATGCCGAAAAGCGCCATCACGAGCGTGACGGTCAGCGATTCGAGATACTCGCGAAACACTGATTTCGGCGGGCCGACGGGCTTTGCTTCGGTGGTCTTGACCTCAGGTGGTGCTATCTTCTCTTCACTCATACTTGATCTAAACGTCCTGGCCGGGGCTTTCGGTTCCCGATAACTGCTTTAGGGCCTCGCTTGCGGCGCTCATTTCGGCGGCCTTTATCGACCTGCCCTCGCCGCGGGCGGTGCCGCCTTCCCACGATGCCTCGACAAAGAACGTGCGTTCGTGCGGCGGGCCGTCGCTGCCGACAAGCGTGTAAGCAGGTGCCGAGAGCTTTGCGGCCTGCAGCGTTTCCTGCAGCAGCGTCTTGTAGTCAAGCGAGCTTTGCGGCGTCGCCTCACGCAAATGGCCGTCGAACAAGCGGTAGATCGCATCGCGTGCCGCGTCGTAACCGGCATCAAGAAAGATCGCCGCGATCACGGCCTCGACCGTGTTCGAAAGCAGAGCCTTCTTCTTTCGGCCGCCGGTCATTTCCTCGCCGCGGCCGACGCGGACCGCATCGCCGAGCGAGATCGATACCGCGACCTCCGCAAGCGTGTCCATGCTGACGAGGCGGTGCTTCATCAGCGTGAGATGCCCCTCGTTCATCTCCGGATTGCGGCGGAAAAGCTCTTCGGCGATCGCCATTCCGAGGACCGAATCGCCCAGAAACTCGAGCGTTTCGTTATCGCTTGCCCTTATTTCTGCTTCGGCACGGCCCGGCAATTCTTCGTGTGCCCACGACCTGTGGGTCAATGCCCGTTCGAGCAAAAGCGGGTCGCGAAAGCGGTGGCCGATGGCATTTTCAAGCTGCTCGAGTTCCATTCAGTAAAAACGGGCAAAACACAAGTTTAAGTAGAATCGGTGAAAAAAGAAAGCCGGGCGTTCCCTTCGGAATGCCCGGCAGTTTTTAGATTCGTTAATGATCGGCCGATGCCGGCCGAGTGTCCAGGTGAAGTTGGTAGTTACGGACGGTTTACCGCGGTCGAACCGCCGGTGGTCGTCGGAGCTGCTGCTGCATCCGGTGTCGGATCTGCAACCGGCTGAACCTCAGATGTCGGATTCGGCATCGGCTTTGCGACTGCCTCAGCGATCCAGGTCGTCAGTCCATCCTTCTTTTCAAAACGACGCTCATAGAGGAATGTGAGAACCGCAAGCAGTCCATCCTTGTACTTCTTCTCTTCAGCGGTCGTGCCTGCAACGAGTGAGTATGCACGGCTGTATGCGTCCATTGCACGCTCGGTGTAACCATTGAGAAGGGCATCTTTCGCCTTGATCTGCGGTTCGAAAGCTACCTTTGCTTCATCGGTTGCGGCTGCCTGCTGCTGTTTTACAAGTTCCGCGGTCTCGGTACCGATCTTCGTCGCTTCCTCGCGGAAGTAATCGCCGATCGCCGCATAAACTACGGGACGCTTCTGGAAGAAGCCCGGCATCTGTGTCACTTCGTAATAGTGAGCAAGTGCTCCCTTCTTGTCGTTCTTGTCAGCGAACTTGATCTGGGCCTGTGCGAAGGTCAGCTTGCTGACGGCATCTTCACGAGTGTTCGAGAACTGGAAAATACCGAAAACGTCTTTACCGTCCTTCGTCTGGCTTGCAGCCTTGCCGCCTGACTTGATGTAGTCGGCCGCGGCCTTTGCATATCGTATTGCGGCATCGGCATGCTTCGTGTTCTTTGCATACGATGCATCGAGACCGGCCAGGCCGAGGGTTACAGCCTGGTTGATACTGTTGAACTGCGTGATCGGCTCAACCTGGCCGACAGGATACTTCTGAAGGATCTCGCCGCCGGCAGCAAACATCTCGTCAAAATTGTTAGCCTTTACTGCGTCGTCAAACCGCTTGAAACGGGGTGTGAGCCACTCTGCGATCTCCAGGAACGCAACCCGCTTTTCCCAACCCGGGACCTGCGGCCTGACCCAATCGGCGAAGTCCTTGGTCGCGTCGCAGGTACCAAATTTTTCGAGGTACTGCTTCGCAGCGTCGATCGCGACCTTAAGAGCCGCCTGATCGTTCGTCTTTGTGTAGTTCTCGCGGATCTTCGCATCAAGTTCCGTGACGAGCGTTGCATTGTCGCACTCCGCCTGAGCGAATGCCGAATCAGCGCCGGCGAACATGAATACCGCCGCCATCGCTGCGATCCCAACAAATCTAAAAACTGTTTTCATTAACTTACTTCCTCCACCTGGAAATCGAACTTTTGTTTTCTCGGAAACCGGCACCTGTATGCCGAGGGGTTTCGTGCCCAATCAGATGAGTGCCCTGTTAGAAACGTTGCAATAAAATCCTTTTGTCAGGGCATCGAAAACACCGCTGCGGAAGGCTCCGGCGGTGCGAAAAGGCAGAATGTAAAATCATCGTGCAGATGCCGCCGCCGTGTCAAGCGAATTTGCGGAAAAATCGCCGCCGGATGCACTAAATGACCAGCAGCCGTCGGCGAAGTTTGTTTCGATCTGCGGCAGCGATACCGCCGCCATGTCGTAGGGAGTTTACCTGTTCTTTACCACACGCGGACGCGTCGAGCCGCTGCCGGACTTGGACGTCGTTTTTGCCGGGGGCTTAGCCGCGGACTTTGAGTTCGAAGCGGTCTTTGCCGACGTTTTTGCGTTCGACTTATTGGTCGGTTTCGTGTTCTTCGCAGTGGTCTTGGCGGGAGTTCTGACAGCCGTTTTTGAATTGGACTTCGTTGATGTCTTGGACGATCTCGCCGTTGTCTTCGGTGCGGTCTTTGCCGCGGCCTTCACCGGTTTCGAGGTTGTTTTGGAAACGGGTTTCGCGGTCGATGCGGGCTTCGAGGCCGTTCTTGAATTGTTGACCGGCTTCGAGGTTACAAGAGACTTTACCGCCGGTTTCTTCGCGGTTGCCGGACTTGCCGCAGGCTTGGCTACGACCGTAGCGGGCTTCAGGGCCGGGGCGGCAGGCGTCGTTGCCGTATCCTTTCGATACGGGATCACGATCGGTGCCAGGTTGACCGGCGTTTTCGGCTGCGAATCGGCGGTACGGACCACGGTCTTCCGCGGTTCGGCGACCGGAGTGTTAACCGGACGCTGCGATGCACCGGCAACGACGACCGGGCGGCCGTTATCCTCAGGTTCGGTGCCGAGTTCGGCAACATTTGTTCCGGCTTCCTCTTCGTCCTCTTCCTCGTCGTCTCCGGCGGCGGCAAGCATTGCGTCGGTGTTGGACTGGGCTCCCTGTCTCTTAAGTGCCAGGAAACGGTCCTGATCGCGGCGAAGCTGTGGTGCCAGCGAACGATAGATCTGATGAGCGATGCCGGCAGCAATGCGGCCGCGTTCGCCTTCGCCGCGGGTAATTACCACGACGGAATATTTGGGGTCCTCAACAGGTGCGACCGATGCGAAAAGGCCGACCCACGAACCGCGTCCGATGCACGAACCGGTCTTGCCGGCGACGCCCCAGGCCTGGTCTGCACCGCGGCGGGCAGTGCCGTATTCAGCGGCACCGATCATGCCCGGGATAACACGTTCGACCTTGGAATCCGGAAGTTCGATAGTGCCGCGAATCTTCGGTGCGGCGGACGTGCGTTCCGTACGCGAACGCTGAAACTGCGGGGTTATCCGCTTGCCGCCGTTCGAAAGAGCGGTCACCATCACCGCAAGCTGAAGCGGCGTCACTTCGAAATCATCGGCGTGAGAATAGATACGCGGGTTGGAGTTTCCGTACGGAAGCTTGCCGGCATATTCGCCCTCGGCATTGATCCCGGTCTTTTCACCGAGGCCAAGCTGGCGGGCGTAGCTGATCATTTTATCGGTGCCCATTCTGACGCCGACACGCTGGAAATAGGCGTTATTGGAATAGGCGAGGGCATCGTCAAGATCC
Source organism: Pyrinomonadaceae bacterium (assembly GCA_030372865.1). Classification (GTDB taxonomy): domain Bacteria; phylum Acidobacteriota; class Blastocatellia; order Pyrinomonadales; family Pyrinomonadaceae; genus OLB17. The sequence goes on along the minus strand of JAUCQE010000015.1, from coordinate 3,895 downwards.
ATCCGCATCGAATCGCCGGAAATGGTGCCGTCGGGCTCGATCTTGTTCTCACTGAGGCCCGCGACGCCGGTGACCAGTTTGATGGTCGAGCACGGCTTGAATCCTTCTTTGATAGCCCAATCCTGATTGACCATCGTGACGATCTTGCCGGATTTGGCGTCCATCACGACGACCGTCCCGGCACGCTCGCCGAGAGCATTGACGGCAACCTGGCGGACCGCGAGGTCTTCGCCTTCGGTGTTATCTTTAAGGATGTTCTCAGCAGTCTCGGTGCGAAGGCCCCGTTCGAATGCGAGTCTGCGGGCACGCGCCTCGCGGGCGGCCTGTTCGCGGCGGCGCTGTTCCGCGAGGGCGGCGGCGCGGCGTGCGGCTTCAGCCTTTTGGCGGGCAGCCTCTTTGCGGCGTTCTGCCGCGGTCATCTTCTTCGGTGACTTCGCGGGTTCTTTCTTTTTTGAGGCGGTAGACTTCTTTTTTGTATCCCGGGCGTTGGACTTGGCGGTGGCTGCCGGCTTTTTGCGGGCATCCTTCGCCTTCGCGGTGCTCTTCTTAGCAGTGGACTTCGCTGCCGTCCGCTTCGATTGAGCGTACGAACCGCCGGCAAACAGGGTTGCGACGGCAAGCAGCGACAGAAACACCTTGAGAACACGCATTTCGGGATACATTAACTTCATGTCTTACCTCAGCTTGCAGGGCCAAATTTTGATTTTAATTGTGGAGGCTAAAACATTCCGCAGGGTAGAACATGGTAACATTGCGGAATATTGTGAAATAGCTAAACGGGACTATAACATTCACTGATGCCCGACGCAAGTAGATTTTAAGCAGTTGTATAACGAAACCTGCCCATAATGACGTTTTTCAACACATTTCGCGGAAAATTACTGCTGATACTGGCATTGATGCTGATCGCGACCATCGGGGTCCAGTATTACCTGAACCTGCTGATGCAGGAGGAAAATAATGTTCTCCGCGACGCGCAGGCACGGGCACTTGTCGAGGGGTTTGCCGTCGGCGCGTACAGCATGACGGGCAGCGACCGCCGGCTTGAGGAGATCTTGGCTGACCAGGGCGACCGTTTCCTAAGCCAGTCTTCCCGCGACCGGATCAAGGACATCATCATTATCGACAACGAATTTCGTGTCTACGATGCCTTGAACGACGATTACCTGCCGACCACGGACGCGAACGACAACGTCGTTTACCGAAACCTTTCAGAACTTACGGACCTGCCGCCGCTGATGGAAGGAAGCAGGCTCGGGGAGGGCCAGATGCGGTTCCCCAACCGCCGGACCGCCGAGAACAAGAACCGCGACGACGAGACCCACGCGATACCGATCGAGACCAGCAAAGGGCAGTGGTACGTGCTCGTGATACTGAAAAACGACCGCAACGAGGCGGCGCGGCGTGCCGTTCAGCCATTATGGGCGACGCTGGCGGTGCTTTCGGTCTCAACGCTGATAACTTTCTTTCTCGTCTGGCGGTTCACGCGGCCGATCGCGAACCTTTCGGACGCCGCACGGCGCGTTGCCGACGGCGACCTGACCGTCCGCGTTCCCGGCGAACAACGGACCGACGAAATGGGCACCCTTGCGGCTCGTTTTAATGAGATGACGGCAGAGCTTGAGAAATCCAAAGCCCTCGAGGAACAACTGCAGCAGGCGGAGAAAAGCGCTGTGATCGGCCGGCTCGGCTCCGCGATCGCGCATGAGATCAGGAACCCGCTGAACTACATCAACCTGACGCTCGACCATCTGCGGTCGAAATATGCGCCCGAAACCGAGGAAGAAAAGGCGAAGTTCAAGAAGCTGATCTCGCAGATCAAAGACGAGGTCGCACGCATCAACCAGCAGATAACGGATTTCCTAAGCTATTCGCGGCCGGCAAGTGTTAACCTGAAGCCCGCGAACGCCCGAAAGGTGGTCGAGGATTCGCTCCGCATTATCGAGGGCCAGGCCGAGGAGAACAACATAAAGATCGGCATCGTCGAACAGGAAAACGTTCCGGAAATTCTTGCCGACGCGGACGCGTTAAGATCGGTCTTCAACAACCTGTTCATTAACGCCGTTCAGGCGTTGGGTGCCGAGGGCGGTTCGCTCGGCGTTCGGATAGCCCCGGACGACGGAATGGTACGGTTCGATATCACAGACACCGGGAACGGAATTCCTGAAGAGAATCTCGTCAAGATCTTCGAGCCGTATTTTTCGACCAAAGAGACGGGAACGGGCCTTGGGCTCGCGATAGTGCAAAAGATCGTTGACGTTCACCACGGGACGATCGCGGTCGAATCGTCAGAGGGCGAAGGGACGAAATTCACTGTACGCATTCCGGCCGTGATCTGAATAGTCATTCGGCGGACAGAAACCTGATCCGGAACACGACAGACTTTATTGGTATCGATGCTGACGAAAGCGACGACCGATATGAAGTTTGACGCACGCGAATATTTCGACCGGCTGAGGGAAAAGATGAACGACGACGACATTTTGGGCAATGCCGCCCAGGTCGCGTTTTATTTTTCGTTCGCGCTTTTCCCTCTTTTGCTGTTCCTGACCAGCCTGATCGGGTTGATCCTGAACGACAAGGCAGACCTGCAGGCAGAGCTATTCACCATTCTTGCCCAGGCGATGCCGGCATCGGCGTACGACCTCGTCGCGAAGACGATGGCCGAGGTCACCTCAAGCGCATCGGGCGGGAAACTCACCTTTGGCATCCTGATAACTTTGTGGTCTGCCTCCGCCGGAGTGGACAACATGCGCGGCACGCTGAACGAAGTCTATAACCTTGAAGAGACGCGGTCGTGGTTCAAGGCAAAGCTCGTTTCCCTGCTGCTGACGCTTGGGATCGGGGTATTGATACTGATTGCCCTCGGTTTTCTTGTATATGGCTCGCAGGTGATCGGGCTATTGATTCCCGTGGATTCGCCGGTTCTGCTGGAGGCTTTGGAATGGATCGTCATCCTTTGCCTGCTTTTGCTTGCCTTTGCGCTGCTCTATAATTTCGCTCCGAACCACGAGCCCTTAGAGTGGAAATGGATATCGCCCGGGGCGGTCATCGGCGTCGTTTTATGGATAGTGCTTTCGACCGCTTTCAGGATATATTTACGGTACTTTGACAACTATTCGGCGACCTACGGATCGCTCGGGGCGATGATAATATTGCTGTTCTGGTTGTACCTTACGGCGCTCGTAATTCTTATCGGCGGTGCGATTAATGCCATCTTTGACGAGCGTTCCGGCGTCAAAAAGGAGGCCCAGGACCCGGAGCAGGTAAAGGAAGAAAAGTCCGAGACCGGGAAGAAGTCGAAAACCTGAGCACGTTAGAATATTTTGCTGACTATATATGGCAAGAAAATCGATATTGGTCGTTGATGACGAAAAGAATCAACGCGAGATACTTGAAACTATCCTTTCCGGCGAAGGCTACGATGTAACGACCGCAAGTTCGGGCGAGGCGGCGATGAAGTTCGTCGAATCGCGGCGGTTCGACCTCGTGCTGACGGACCTGAAGATGACGGGAATGTCGGGGCTCGACCTGTTGAAAGAGCTTACGAATTTCGATAAGTCGATCATCGTCATTCTGCTGACGGCACACGGCTCGGTTGATTCGGCCGTTGATGCATTGCGGCTCGGGGCGTTCGATTACCTGCAGAAACCGTACGACAGCGAAAAGCTTCTCGATACCGTTTCCCGTGCGTTGAACAAGCTTTCGGCACTGGACACGGAGATCGTCTCCGTTTCGCCGGAGATGGACAAGGTCAAAAAGCTGATCCTGAAGATCGCGAAATCGAACTCGACCGTCCTGATCCGCGGCGAGAGCGGTACCGGCAAGGAACTGATCGCCCGTTCCATCCACACGAACCTGTCTCTTATACACATCTGACGCTGCCGACGAGTTC
>JAUCQE010000014.1 GCA_030372865.1 Pyrinomonadaceae bacterium | reverse complement strand
CGCTGTCTCGTGGGCTCGGAGATGTGTATAAGAGACAGATTATGGGATGCGGACGGGTTCGTTCTCGTACATTTGTTCCCACACCTCTTCGCGTAGAAACGAGTCCACATCGTCCTGAGACTCCCTGTCTATTGCGGTTAGTTCCTCAAATTCCTCCGGCGAGATCGTGTGATTAAGGATAGCGTCCGCCAACTCACGACGAAAATCGCGGGCTCTGGTTGGGAATTCAGGATGGTTCAAGAAACGATCCAATCCGTCCCAGTCAGTCTCAACGCCCTGGGAAAACCGTGTCTGCAAGATACGCTTCAAAATGCTTTCTTCGCTCATTACCTTCTAGGGTTCCTTGGTGCCGCGGGCGGCCGCACCGGTGGTTTCGGATCCGGAAACATTGTCTCAACGTTCCACTTACCCGATGCGTCTTTTTTATAGACCGCTCTTATAGTTCCGTCAGTAAGGTCTGTCGGATTTGAATTGACTCTTCGCGGAGGTGGAGGCGGCCCAACGCGCGTGACGCCGGACACCTGGTCTTTGTAACTCGCCCCGAGAGCATCCTGTAACTTCACTGTGTTCACAACTACGGTGTCATCACGTTGCCTATCGGCATCCGCGACCGCGTCCTTGAATGCCTGCGAATTGCGGATCGCTTCATCAGCCTTGACCATTGCCGCTTTGGAATTCCATTTGGTCGCATGCTGTGCAAACCGGTGCGGGCGGGGGTTTCCCCGACGGTCTTTCGCATAAGCGTCGTCGGTCGTTCCGCTTGCGGGGTCGATACCTCCAAGCGCTCGATCGGCCAGTTGCTGTTGGGTGATCCCTTCGCCGTGACGCTGGACCGCGTGGCCTTTTTGAGCGATCTCATTGTATTTTTCGGCGACACGCTGGGCTTCGACCTCAGCCGCCGATGGCTGCGGGCAGGGGGCAACTGCATTCGCATGAGTGGCCTGCTGGGCTGCTGCTGCCGCCGCTGCGGCCGCCGCTTTAGCCTGGCGGTTCTTTGCTCGCTGTCGCGCGTTAGGCATTCTTAGCTCTTAACCTCCGTCGAACGAGCCGGATTTTCCCACGCCGATTCGTCATACTCCTCTGATGCCTTATCCCAAACGGAATCAGGGACGGCCTCCGACCAGAGCTTTTCAAGACGGGCTGACGGGGTTAGTCCATTCTCTTCCAGCACCGAGCGTATCTCGGGTTGGCTGTCGAAATTTGGTGCTACCTCGAACATGATCGCGACAAACGCCGACTGGTCCGCAGAGAGTTTAAAGCCGTACCCCTCGGATTTTCTTATCCCAAGCCGGACCATATTGCGGAGCTCATCGTCGGTGTATTCGGTGGAGATCTCCGGATCTTCTGATTTGATATGACCTACCAAATGCTCAACGAAGCGATCCTCGCCCCCGCGCATCAGTGTCTCAAGCTGACTTTGTCTAATTACTAGCACAATTAGTAACTCCAGAGCATTATCCGGCGATAGTAACGCCCTAAGACCTTTCGTTATCGATCTTTATCGAAGAACGCTTCAGTATACCGTCGTCGTGACTGTAAACTACAACACCCGCACCGCCTTCTTCTTCAGCAATGTAACGATCGATCGGACCGAAAAATGTCTTGATCTCATCCGGTTCGCAAGTCGGCAAAAATTTATGAATGACCCGAGGGTCGTAATAACGAAAATGCATTGGGTCGCCGTTCTCCTTGTATACGGTGAAAAGGCCGCGAAAATGTTTCCGTATTTCTCGTATCGACTGGCGGGTCGTCGCAAAGATCCCGATATTCCGGCCAAGCGGCTGTTGAAGGATCCAGTCGGTGAACGGGGCACCCCTGACCAACCCGACCACATATGGGGCGACTTCGGCCAGGTCAGGTGACAGTTCTCCGCGCATCAGGCAATAATGCGGTGGCTTCGTTTCATGCAGGATCACCGGCAGCCTTTCGATCGAGGCTCCGTCTACAACCGCAAAGACATTTGCGATCTCGCGAAACAGCAAGTTTTCCAGTTCGGCTTTTGCCATCTATTTCGGTTTGCGGCCGCACGGGCCGCAGATAAATTTACGCTCAGGTGTCGACAAACGGACATCCGGATCGTGCCGCGGATGCGAACGAAAGGGCGAGCGGCGAGAAATTCGTGACCGGTGCCGGCGGGCCGGCTGGCGGGAGTGCGGCCCGCTGTCCGGCGTCAGCCCTATCGGCTTCTTTCGGTTCTATCGGTGGATCAGGCTGACATCCGGCCCCGGTTCCCGCTGCGCCGCCGCTATTGATCAGCACGATCGTACCGCTGATGGCGACGCCGCTGGGATTGATATTGATGAAGTTGCCCCCGACCTTCAACGTCAACGAAGCCCCTGCTTCGATCACAGCCGAGGTCCCGGCTTTTATGTGCACGCCCATGCCGGCTTCAACAGCAACGTTCGAACCCGCCTTTTCGTGAATTTCCGCACCGACCTTTTTAGAGAATGTGCCGCCTATTTCCTCGTTTTGGTCGCCCCCTACCTTCAGGTGCTTATCCTTCTTAACTTTTTCGAACTGATCATTGTCCACGATCAAATGGCGGTCGTGAATCACGATCTCTTTGCAGTCATTATTGACGCGGATATCCTGATCTTTCTGCGCATGGATAAACAGCTGTTCGCTGCCCTTTTTATCTTCGATCCGGATCTCATTAAAACCGCCGCCGCCCTTACTGGAGTCGGACTTGATCGTTGACTTTGTCTTTTCATCCGGGAGCGCATATGGCGGCATAGCCTCGGCATTGTACACGCATCCGGTAATTATCGGCCTGTCCGGGTCGCCGTCCAGAAAATGGACGATCACTTCCATGCCGATGCGAGGAGTGAAGATCATTCCCCATTTTTTTCCGGCCCAGCCCTGAGCTACACGGACCCAACAGGAACTACTTTCGTTGTAGTGTCCCTGTCTGTCCCAATGAAACTGCACTTTTACCCGTCCGTATTTATCGACGAAGATGTCTTCACCCGCGGGTCCAACAACGATCGCAGTCTGACTGCCGTGAATGATCGGCTTGCTCGTCGTGAACTCTGGCCTGAACGTCGGCTTCCCGGCACCATATCCAATTGCCGTAAACCTGTTTAGATAAGGATCTCCAACCGCTTCATCCGAAACGTAGGATGGAGATTGTCGGGCCTGATGGGTGACTTCTGTAACGACGTAGTCGGCATTCAAAGTCGCGTTTGGATGGCTCTTCATCGAGAACCGAAAACCCGAGGTAATTGAGGGGCAATCGCCGCTTCCATTCGCGGTTTCATGCCTTGCCTCAAAGATCTCCATGTAGTTCTTTACGGTCTTTTCTTTGTCGGTCGAAATATGAGAAAGTTCGCCGGTTTGCTCTCCGCCGCTCGCAGAAATACCGTCATATTTACGTGCATATCCGCCCGGATATTCATATATTTCAAGCTGCTGATTTCCGCCGAGTTGGAACCGTGTGCTTAACTCCGCCTGGTTTTTATTGGCCGGCTGCTGGAAGTGATGGTCCCAAAGGGTCACCTTTCCGGTCAGAATGCGATTCACGAACGACCAACTCTGAATCGTAGCTACCTTGTCGGTTTCATCAACCTTGTGAAAATACTCGATCTCGCTTTTCACCGGACACGGCTGATGAGATTTGGACGTATCGGAAATTATCAGTTTATGGACGTTCTCTGAGTGTTCGAAGAAGTAAAAGATACCTTCCTCTTCCATCAGCCTGGAAACGAAATCCCAGTCGGTTTCCTGATACTGAACGCAGTAGTTGCGCTTATTACGTGGGGTGTCCAACTGAATGCTGAACTCGAACCCGCGAAGCACTTCGGAAATGATATCTTCAACGCTCTTGTTTTGAAATATACGGCTTTGTCGCTTATGTGTAAGCAGCCAAACGTGCGGAACAATTTCGGCCTCATAGAAAGAGAAGCGGGTGTGCCTCGTGCCCTGTGAAAACCTCGCGACCATCCCGTTGAAAACGCGCGAAGTTCCATCGCTTTGTTTGACCTTGATGGTCACTCCTTTCCCGAGGATCCGATTTACATCGACGAATGTCGGGGTGTAATCTGCCAGGTCTTCCTCGTGGAGCAGCGACACCTTGATGCTGAACAGTCTGGAAATACCCTCATACGCAGTCATCGTGTCAAGCAGAAGGAAATCTTCGCCTAATGGAGTGTCGATCCGTAGGATTCTGTCAGCTTGAGTAGTCGCCATAATAGATAATGGTCTCGTACGCAGCAAGTAAAAAACGCATCGTGTCTCACAACTGCCGGCAACTACAGCCCTGTAGGAGCCGGCAGTTGTTTATCAAATGCGTGCCGAATTACTTGATGTCATACACAAAATTCTTCGTTTCCCCTACCGAAACATGAACGCTCGAGATCCCCTCACCTGATGCCATACGTGAAAGTACCTCACCGCTCATCTCGGGAAGTAAGGTGCCCGTCAGGATGTTGTAAACATTGCGGGCTCCGCTATCAACGTCGGTACACCTTTCGGCAACCGTAGTGATGACGGAATCGTCGTAAGAAAATTGCGCACCGTGATTGTCGGCGATGCGGTCACGGATCTTCTTGAGCTGCAATTTAATGATCAGCCGCAGGATCTCATCGCTGATCGGGTAATAGGGCACCGTGACCATGCGTCCGAGCAATGCCGGCTTGAATGCCTTGTTGAGTTCAGGCTTGACGGCCTCCACGATACCCTCTGGCTCCGGACGCGTATCGGGATCAGCACACAGCTTCATTATTGTGTCCGTACCTACGTTCGAAGTCAGAAGGATGATCGTGTTTTTAAAGTCTATCTCGCGGCCTTCACCGTCTTCGAGAACGCCTTTATCAAAGACCTGGAAGAATAACTCCATCACATCCGGATGCGCCTTCTCGACCTCGTCAAGCAGCACGACCGAATAAGGCTTACGTCGGACCGCTTCCGTAAGGACGCCGCCTTCGCCGTATCCGACATATCCCGGGGGCGAGCCCTTGAGGCTCGATACGGTATGAGCTTCCTGATACTCGCTCATGTTGATCGAGATCAGGTTTCGCTCGCCGCCGTACAAGGATTCGGCAAGAGCAAGGGCAGTCTCGGTCTTACCGACACCGGATGTTCCGACCAGCATAAACACTCCGATCGGACGCTTCGGATCAGTAAGACCGGCACGCGACGTACGAATTCTTTGAGCGATAGCATCAAGAGCGTGATCTTGTCCAAGGACTCGCTCCCGAAGCGTATTGGCAAGATTGAGAACGGCATTGATCTCGTCCGCGACCATTTTCCCGATCGGGATGCCGGTCCAGCCGGAGATAACTTCTGCAACTGTCTGTCCATTAACGACCGGCTGCATCAATGGTGTTTCGCCTTGGACCTGCTTTAATTCAGCTTCGAATCGCTTCAGTTCAGATTTAAGGAACTCCGTATCGACCGGCTGGGCAGTTTCAGGAGCCGTAGCGGTCGCTGCTCCGGATGTGTCGTCACCTACTGCAGTGTCGGCTTCTGCAGTCGCCGCTGCGGCAGCACCGTTACTTCCTACGCTGCCGTCGCCGACGATGTCGGCGAGCTTGGAGTCGAGCCTTGAAAGTTCAAGTTTTGTTCGAACGTTGCGAATGTTCTCGACAAGTTCTTTTTCTTTTTCCCACTGCTCCTGAAGCTTAGCGAGTTCCTCTTCGCTCTTCGACCGGTCGTCCTGAAGTTGCTTCAAGCGGTCGTCGTGGCCAGCACCGGTCACCTGTTCACGCTCAAGAGCATTGATCTCAGAGGTCAGGTTCTGAATCCTGCGAGTTACATCCTCTATCGGCCCAGGCGTTGCACCCTGGCCGATCGCGACTTTGGCGCATGCCGTGTCAAGGACCGACACTGACTTGTCGGGGAGCTGGCGTCCGGTAATATACCGATGCGACAGCTTCACGCATTCGACGATCGCTTCGTCGAGGATGCGAACATTGTGATGATCTTCCATCTTGTCCGCGATCCCGCGCATCATTGCGACTGCCTTGGCTTCATCTGGCTCTTCGACCTTTACGACTTGGAAACGACGTGCAAGTGCGGCGTCCTTTTCAAAATACTTCTTATACTCGGCCCATGTCGTTGCCGCGATGGTTCGGAGTTCACCGCGGGCGAGAGCAGGTTTGAGGAGATTGGCGGCGTCGTTTTGCCCGGCCTGACCGCCGGCTCCGATCATCGTATGAGCCTCATCGATGAACATGATGATCGGTTGGGGCGAAGCTTTTACCTCGTCGATAACTGATTTGAGCCTTTGCTCAAACTCACCTTTGATGCCCGCACCGGCCTGCAGCAATCCAAGATCGAGCGAGCGGACCGATACGTTCCGGAGCGGTTCAGGAACGTCGCCCTGAGCGATACGAAGCGCGAACCCTTCAACGACGGCCGTTTTACCGACGCCCGCCTCACCGGTCAGGATCGGATTGTTTTGGCGGCGGCGGGTCAAAATATCTACGATCTGCCTGATCTCGAAGTCACGGCCAAGCACCGGATCGATCTTGCCCGCACGTGCCTTTGCCGTGAGGTCTTCTGTGAACTGATCAAGTGCTTTCGTCTTGCCCGGAACGCCGGAAGCGACCGGTTCTCCGCCGGATGCTGCTGCCGTTTCGCCGAGCACCGCAGCACTGCGGGCTTCACCCGAATCAGATGTTATGTCCGGAAGGCCCGACTGAAGTGATTCCAGCGAAATATGGCTGAACTCTTTTGAGATGTCGCGCGCGATGCGGGCAAAGCCGTCGTTTGCGAGGAGTGCGACGATCAAATGACCGGAGCGAACGCGTGCCGCACCGTAATCGACCGATGCGAGCAGCCACGCATCCTGAAACCATTTCGGGATTCTGTCACTAAGGCCCGGCGTGCGGGAATTACCGGTTTTCAACCGATCCAGTGCGGCTGTAACATCTTTCGACAAGCGATCGATGTTGACCTCAAAGTGGCTGCAGATCTTGTGCAGGTCGGTATCGTCCTGTTCCAGAAGCTTCGCGAGAATATGCTCGATCTCAACGTCGTAGTTGGTTCTGGATAGACAAAGTCCGGCGGCACCCTCAAGAGCTCCGCGTGTAACTTCATTAAGTCTTCCAACAAGGGATTTTAGGTTCACGTTCATTTCTATTCTCCTGCGTTTTCAGCTTCTTTTGTAAAAGCGTTTTGATAACGGATCAATTCATTGAGAGTACGACTTGCTCGTCGTCGTGCTTGAACGGCTTGGATTTCAGCCACGTCGTCCATCCAAGCTGCGGCCGCCTCACGGCACGTGTCGTCAGTACAAGGCTGGGTACCTGTTTTGCTTCAAGCTTGAGTTTCACGTCGAGATCGAATTCCGGCCCGCACAGAAAGCGAATGATCGACTGTAGCGATTTATACGCGCTGCCGCTCGGCAGAAAAGCCTGAAACTTAGCGAAACTCATCTTTCCTAGCACAACCCGAAACTTGGACTGCTGGTCCCATACCCGGGCTCCGATCAGTGCGGTGTAACCAAGTGTACTGTTCGCTTTGCCGAGGTGAGTGACATCCTCGGTTGTCAGTTCCAGCCATTGGCCGTAAAACTGTTCGATCTTTGCACCGACTCCGAAATAATCGGCGAGGATGCCGCTGACCGCACTAGCGGAATGCGGTTTTTGCGAGATGAGTCCGACATACGGAAGTAGCGACTCATCCTCCAGGCCCATTCGCCCCTGGAGCCCTCTCGTTCCAAGCCCGGCGAAATCGAAAAGGTACGACGTGAATTCATCCTCGCCGCGTTCGTAAGCGACCGGAAAACGATACTTCGCCCACGCACGGTAAAACATCGACACAATCCGGTGAGTGAAGATGTCGAGAAACGCCCACATCGAGGTGTCCCGATGCCTGATCCGGTCAAGTACCAACTCTGTGTAATGAACCGGCAGGACACCGCTCGGACCGACCAAGCCCATGAAGTTGACATGCATTTCGAGGTGCGGTGCGTCGCCTGCAGCCTCATCCTGTTCAAGGATCTGGTGCACTTCGCTGGAAGGGAAGTCGAGCGTAACTCGCGACCGGAACCGAACCGCTTCCTCGCCCGGAAGCGCACCGCCTCCTACTCGCCGTTTCTCGGAGTTGATCAGTTCGACCAAGCGAGCCGCCTGGAAGAATTCAAACCGATACGGTTCCTCAAAGAGATTGTCTTTTAAGGTACGCTCTTGCACGTCAATTACACACTTTGTTGGCGGCAGTTAGATGCCGCGCTCAAATTAGAACCTGTTCGCCTGCACGCGGGTAGAAAGAACGAATAGTCTCCTCGCGTTGCTGTGATCGTACGGTCAGCTGGTTAAAAGAGTTGAGCGACGAATATAGCGAAAGAAATCGCTCCAATACGCTCGCAAACAGGAACATCCCGCTGCCTACGAACTGCTCCTCGTCAAATGTGACTGTCGTTTCGAGGCCGCGGACGAATCCGGCCCCGATCCGGCCTCCGATCTGCCGGACGGCCTTTCGGGACTCAACGCCGACTATCCCCAAGATCTGCTTCCGGGTTACCGATGAATCGTCAAAATTATAGAGGTGCAGCATCTCCTGCAACGCCTCCGGAGATCCATTCTCGCCGTTCACAAGCGACAAATAATTCAAATTCAGATGCGATATCAGCCGCCATTGCAGAGCTCGGCGTCGGGGCGGGCGTATCGTCTCGGTCGGCTTTGTCAGGCATCGAACACGAGAAACCAGAGCTGTTCCCTCAGCTTCAAAATCACCGTCCTTGCCGCCGAACGGCAATCGAGCCGGAAGATCGCGGTTGGTGCACGTCGTTCGGACATTCAGGATCTCGACCGCCGGTGTGAACGGGTCGAATTTCGAATCGACGAGTGAAAGGAAGATCTCGGTTCCTTCGTCATCCGGCCTCTGCGACTGGCGTCTCGTCCCGTACCAATACGACTTTTCCATCTGCTCGCCGTAGGCATGACGCAGCGAATAGAACGGTGAGAATTCACGCGTAGTATTCGTTCTGGGGTCCGACGTGAACACCTCGTCGATCGAATATATTTCGGTCGTTGATTGTCGGTGAATATCCGGGATGATCTGATACTCGTATCTTTGCTGCGAAACGTAGATCGGGTCTGCCAGTCGGGAAAAAAGATTAATGATCGGCGAACAGCCGAGCTTGAATGTCTCTTTCGTGACGGGGGCGATCGGCGGGGTTACATCGCGAAGATGAATGTAAACATCGAAGTGTCCGCCGAACTTCTTTGCCGCTGCCCGGTCGAGGCCCACCAGATCAAAAAACAAAAACTTGTAGGGAAAAGCAAAGTACTCCGTGAGAAGACGGTATCCTTTGAACGACCGGTGCGTGAACGGCAGCAGGGCTTCAGAATCGTCAAACCCGACCTGCCTGATCGCTTCGGAAGCCGGAACGATAACGGGGTCCGGAAGCTTAAGCTGGATACCTGTAAGCGTCTTCATCGTCCGCATATTGATCGGCGGATCTTTCGGACGAAACTCGACACTTACCGCATGGTTGTTAATGATCTCGTAGAGCGGAAATACAAGCTGCGGGTCGCCGTCAATATAAAACCGCAGATGTCTAGGCGACTCACCCGTAGCCGCGTCTTTTATCTCATGAAGGTTCGAGCCGCCGAAGCATTTAAGACTAAGCTTGATGTAGCAGTCAACGTACTTTCCTTGTGAGTTCTTTGGGGCAGGCGATTCGAGCACTGCGTATTCGACCTCGATCGGCAGCAGCTGAACCTCCGAAGCTGTTCGAAACTGGCAGGGAGTGCCGTCAACCGGCCGCGAATTTAGCCGTGTGCCGCGATCGAGCTTTTGAGCGGCGGTCAATTTGTCATTCGGCGACCCATAAGCAAACTGTGCGATCGCCATCGACGGGATCGGCGCCAGATAATGCGGGTAGAGGAGGTTGATGAAAGACTCGGTGATCTCGGGAATCTCATCGTCGAGTTTGAGGCCGATGCGTCCCGTCAGGAACGCGAAGGACTCGATCATGCGCTCGACGTGCGGGTCCTCGATTTTCTCGCCGTCTATCAACAATCGCGAGGCGATCTTTGGGTACTTACGAGCAAACTCTGCCCCCATCCGGCGGAGGTATATCAGTTCTCGTTCGTAATATCCTAGTAGTTCGTCTCGCATTAAATTGAAAAAGCTTTCTCTTCTTCGGCCCTCTACCGCTCAATAACGGAAAAGCCGCCGGCTCCCGGTTCCAATATAGAATCGAATACGATCGGCTCCGGCGTCGGCTCGATATCGAGGGTCGCCTCGATCCTGAATTTCAGCTGCCGGTCCACGTTCTCGATCGGCTCAAGGGTGACTTTAAGATTTGTAAATCTCGGTTCGAAGATACGTATCGCCTCTTCGATCGCGGAGGTCATCCGTTTCTGTTCAAGGTGACTCTTAACACTTACGCCGGTGAAGTCGGGCAATCCAAAAAACGCAACCGACCGCGGTGCTTCCTCCAGCTTTTCATCGACCGTCTCAAGATGGCACCTGGTATTTAGGAGCCATTCCAGGTCACGCCTTACCGCCTGCTTTAGGTCGGCCACTGAGGTCGAAAGTGTTATTGGCGGTTCACTGCTTTGTCGCGGCTCGAGATCGATCAGCCGGTCTAGGACCGACGGGGTCACTCGTATCTCTCGATCAAAACGCGACATAAAAGCTGAAGTCAAAAATACGTTCCCGCCGTTTTAGCGGGAACGTAATGCTGCAAAAAAGGGGATGGGCCGCTGTTCAACTGCCGCAGCGGCCGCGATTATCGTTCGTTATGCTCCGGCGCCTTCGACCTTCTTGATGTCGTAGGACGTGGTGTTCGTAAGAGCGACAGTACCATCCGCCTTCTGCTGGAAGTACTCGAACGTGATGTTCGTGAAGTTGAACGAGATCTGTTCCATCGGGAGGATGCTGCTGCCGTTACTTCCTCCGGTCTGGAACGATGAGATCACAATATCACCGAACGTGACCTTGGTATAGGTGAACGGATTGCCGTCACCACCCGTTTTGCGGCAGCTCAGGATCGCCTGGGGAATGTGGTTGCCCTTTGCACAAGCAAGGAAAAGCTGGGGGCTTGCCTTGCCGTTCTGGACGACGAAGTGAAAGTCCTGCAGACTCACCTTACCTGCACCGAGGCCGGTACCCAGCGCCGAGGATCCCGAATTTGACGCTCCGAACGACCACGATTCGATCTGCATCTGCTTTTCAAAACCAGTCGCTTCCGATTCGCCTTCGATAGTATCGATCTTCAAATAGTAATCAGCACTTGCCATCTTCTTTCTTATGCTCCTTAAGATTTCTTTTTTTAATTCCCGCCATTCTGGCAGGTCCATTGTAGGCTTTCGTTCCGTTTCCCAGCGTTTTCTACTCGCTTACAGAATAGAGACGTCGCGAAAGCCTACTTTTGCGAAATCGCGAAAAAAGTTCGCGAACTGCCGATGATTATTTCGCCGGCGGCGGAAGATCAGCGACCAAACGCAGACTTACCGACAGCTCATCAAGCTGGAAGTGAGGACGCAGGAAAGCGACCGCACGGTAACAGCCGGGCTTTCCCGGAACCTCTGCGACGTCGACGCGAGCCTCGCGCAAGGGATACTTCGCTTTTTGAGAGGCCGGAGCGACGTCGTTCTCGAGCACGTACTTGGAGATCCACTTATTCAGGAACATCTCCGCTTCTTTACGCGACATAAAAGAGCCGATCTTGTCACGCATCATTGACTTTAGATAATGAGCGAAACGCGAAACGGCGAATATGTACTGGAGCTGCGATGAAAGTCGAGCGTTCGCATTAGCAGCATCCGTGTCATACTTCTTTGCCTTGTTCGCCGACTGCGTTGCAAAGAACGCCGCGTAATCAGTGCCCTTGCAGTGGACTAGCGGGATGAATCCATTGTCCGAGAATTCCTTCTCGCGACGGTCGGTAATAGCTACCTCGGTCGGGCACTTCATCGCGACCTCGCCTTCGTCTGTTTCGAAGGTGTGCGTCGGCAGTCCCTGGACCAGGCCGCCGCCTTCAACGCCGCGGATCGCAACACACCATCCGTGCATCGAAAATGCTTCTGTCAGCCTCGTCCCCAGTGCATATGCAGCATTTCCCCACAAGTATTTCTTGTGATCCTTGCCGTCCACATCTTCCTCGAAGCGGAACGATTCGGTCGGTTTCGTTGCTGCTCCATACGGTTCACGCATCAGAACGTGCGGTATTGTGAGGCCGACGTAACGCGAATCCTCAGACTCACGGAAACTGCGCCATTTCATATACTCGGCACGGTCAAAGATCTTCGAGATATCGCGGACCTCGGTCATTTCCGAGAACGTGTCCCATCCGAAAAGATCAGCTGCGGCGGCACTAAGGAACGGGGCGTGAGCAGCGGCCGCGACTTCAGAGATCTTCTCGAGAAGGGCCATATCCTGCGGGTGATTGCCGAACTCGAAGTCTCCGATAAGAGCTCCGTACGGCGCACCGCCAAAGGTTCCGTACTCTTCTTCGTAGATCTTCTTGAACAACGTGGATTGATCGAATTCAAGTGCCCGTTCGAAGTCCTTGAGCAGTTCCTTTTTCGTAATACTCATCACACGGATCTTGAGCTGCGTCCCGGTGAGCGAGTTCTTTACGAGATGGTGGAGTCCGCGCCACGAGCCTTCGAGCTTCTGAAACTCTTCGTGGTGCATGATCTCGTTCATCTGGGATGAGATCAGGCGGTCGATCTCTGCGATCCTCGCGTTGATCGCGACGTCCATGTTCTTGCTCATGGTCAGTTCGCCGCTCATTACCTGATTGACGAACTCCGCGATCATGTCCTTTGCACGCTCTTTCTGGAAGTCATCGCGTGCCATTTTGCCTTCGGTCAAGATCCGATCCAGGAGGCTACCCTCGCCGGTGGTTTCAACGGTCTCGACGGCGGCTTCATTTGCTTTCTGTGTAGCCATTTTGGTTAGTCCTCCTTTCCATCGATGCCCAGTGCGCTGCTGAGCTCTTTCTGCTTGTCTGCGCTGGAGATAACGTCTTCCAGGAGAGTTTCGAGCTTGTCATTGCCATCCATCTTCGAACGAAGGTCGGCAAGTTTTTGCCGGGCCTCCACGAGCTTACGAAGCGGGTCGACCTGCTGGACGATGTTGTCCGGCTCGAAATCCTCAATGTTGTTGAACTTAAGCTCGACACCCATCTTGCTGCCGTCGTCCTGCAGCTTGTTGTCGACGGTGTAGGCAAGGCGCGGCTTCATACCGGCAAGTACGTTGTTGAAGTTATCCGGGTCGATCTCGACAAACTTGCGGTTCTTGAACGCCGCCAGCGGCTCTTCCGGTTTTCCGGTGAAATCGCCCATCACACCGATCACGAAGGGAAGCTCCTTGAGCTCGATCGCCCCGCCGACCTCAACGTCGTAGGTGATCTGGACGCGCGGCGGTCGCACGCGGTCGATCTTGTGCTGCAAACTCTCTTTTGTTGGCATTGACTTATCTCCTTTTCAATTGAAGTTTCAAAATAATAATTACCCTATGAATCGATCTAGCTTTGGATCGTCTCGTCCGGTGACGAGGTGTTGAACCCGAGCGTTTGCCTGAGTTGGAACAAGATCGTTTCGTCCTTGATCACGTCTTTGAGCCAACTCTCAAGCGGCATGTGGCCCCACTTGACGGCACGCTGGACCAGGTACGCTACCGGGCTGTGCGGTTCCGTCTTCTGAAAATAATCAGCGATGTCCGCAAGTCGCTTCAGCGCGTCGCTACGGTTTTGGATGGCTCCGGCTGCGACCGCGACCCCTTTTCTGACTGCACCGCCCTCTGCCGTATCACCCACGGCTTCGGCGTCTGCCTCGACCTCATCGGGCTCTTCGAGCCGCTTTTCTTCGAGGAGCTTTTTCAGAAGATCGTGAACAGCCTCGAGCGATTTCCTTAGGTTGGAAAGACCCGGCGTCTGGTTACGGTCGTATTTCTCTTCAATGACCCGATTTAATTCCGTAAGGCTTGCTGAGCATTCATTCAGGGTGAAATTCGTCTGCTCGCAAAAGGCACGGCGAGTGGCTGCGCGATCTTTTCGCCACATGTCGGCCGTTACTCGACGCTCATTTTCAGCCTGAGCCTTCAACTGGTTGTAGCGGACTTGGTCCTCGGTCGAATAGGTTTCGAGGTTGTCCGGGATATCAAAGACCTTTGAATCCTCCCAGTCAAGAAAGCTGTAGCCCGAATAGCCGGTGACCTTTCCTTCTTTGACGACGAGCGAACCTGTGGAATCGAACCATGATACTGCGTTGGCCCGGCCTTCCATATCGCCCTCATCGATCTCGGGATGCACGGTCTCCCAATATCGGTCGTGCAATCCGATCAGAAGGTCCAGGCTGTCGCGAAGGCCGACAAAACCATGTTCCTTCATCAGGGCCTCGCAAAGCCAGACAGCGATCTGGAGGTCCTTCGTCTGACTCTGCAACGCCGGGGTTGCCAGATCGATCACTTTTCGGTAGTCGGCAACTTTAAGCTCGGTTTGCCATGCGCCTTGGTTCAAGGCATCGTCGGCACGTCGGGCTTCAGATATCTGGTCATATAACCCGGAATACCTAAGGCTTTCGCCCGAAGGACTTTCTTCCGAGATCGGTTGAAGCAAAGCCTCAAGATCGACTACCGATGGTTGTCGCAGCTCATCGCTCATTACAAATAAGGCTCCTCAGTTTTCGAAAAAGCTGGGTGAAGAAATTTCCTGATTGTGACTGTCCGCACATCATATATGAAAATTGCGAATTTTTCACCAAAAAACTTAGCTGGCCGCTGCCTCGGCGTCCGGTTCCTCGGCGGCGGCATGATGGAACTCAATAGTCTCGAGATCGAGGATCGATCTGTCTTTACCGTCCATCCAAAATAACTTCATTCCCTCGCCCATAAAAAGGTCGGATCCAATGTCTCGCCAATCCGTCATGCGGCCCAGACGAACCTGGTCGTTGTCGCTCTTCCACGACCCGGCGTAGAGAGCCGGGAAGAACATCTCGCCGGTTGTCCCGTTGGTCAAATGTACGTTTGCCTGTATCCAGAACAGGTCGCGAAGCGATTTCGGTTTATAGAACTCGATCTTTTCGACAAAATCAAAGGGCAGCCATATGTAGGAGTCCTTAAAGATCACTTCGAATATGCACATCGTCAGATCGTTATAATCCCGGATGTCGCTGATCGCTTCGCCGTTGACTGTGCATGAATAGGCGGGCCGGCTCTCTTCAACGCCGTCCAGTACCTGCCGGGCTTCGTCGATGTTGCCTTCCCTGATCCGGTTATTCGCATTGACCAGTTCGGTCATCTGCATCGGAGTCGCGGTCATCGTTTCCGGTTTTCTGCCTTCCGTGTAATAGGCCATCCGGTCGCGTTCCGCCTTCAGGTTCTGCTGATAGATCTTTGATCCGATCATCGCGTTGACGTCCTGATGGCCAACGACCTCAAGCTGACGCTCGGCCCGGTCCCAGTCACCCGAAAAACAGCTTAATTCGAAGAGGAAGATGCGGGCCGCAACGTCCGTCGGATTTGTCTTTACCAAGTTAATGGCCGACTCTATCGCCCCTTTAAGGTCACCATTGTCTAGTCTGAGCTTTGCGTCATTCATCTTATTGACCTCGCTGCCGGTCTTTACTTCCGGCTTTTCAGTGCCCGTCGGCGTTCTATCACTTCATGAACGTCTGCGGAGCTTTTGCCTGTTTGAACGTATTCCTGTCGAAAAGGTCGCCGCCGCTCGGCTTGATGGTGGCGTTCACGGTCTTGCCGCCGGCTGAGAATGTCAGCAGGTACTCGCCCGTCGCCTGCTTTGCCGGACGCGACGAATCGACGAACCGGAAAAGTCCCCAGTTGCCCTGGAATGTTGATCCAGCAGGACCTGTCGACGTCCCGCCGGGAGCCGGAGATCCGGACGGTTCCGCGGTCGCAGGGGCGGAACCGGTCGATACAAGATTGATCAGAACACCGGTCTCGGCGGACTGAGCGGCAGGGAATGAACCCTTTATCGAACCTGTGCCCTCCGATGTGACCTTCTGGCCATCGATGGTGACCTCGACGATCGCGTCCTTCACCGGCCTTAGGGTAAATTCGTAATCGAACTTCGGCGTCGGACTGGACCCGAACAGTGCTTTCCGCAGGTTCATCGCGTTGTTAACATACGCAACGAACTCGTCGGTAAACTGCACTTCTGACCCGTCTTTTACGCGGTACTGCCCTCCGGCTTCCTCGAAATATTTGCTCAGTTTATCGTCAAAGAATTTCGAGAATTTGCCGTCGTTCGGATTAAGGTAGGCCGTCAATTTCGCAAGATCGGCTTCCGATTGCCCGTCCTCGAACGGGTATCCCTTTTCCATTTCGCGAGCCGCTGGAAGGATCTCGTCGTTCCATGACTTGGCGATTTGGCTCTTAGCATCGGCACCAAGCAATGCCTTCAAATTGCCTATCGGTCGCTGGAGCATCGTCGACAACTCCTGGCCCGACGCCGTCTCATTAAATCCCGCAAGCAGAGCGTTGACGGCTTTTTCGCGTTCTAGGATCTTGATCGGATCTTCTTCGTTCGCCATCTGCTCGGCGATCCGTTTCATTCGATCGTCAGAGATGCCGCTGAAATCGTTGAAGAGGCGTCCCATTACGGCCTGGTATTTTTCAACCGGTGCGTTATCGGCTTGCTCCGGCGTACCAACGAACGTGAATAGCGGACGGAACTCCTTCTCTGGCGGTGTTCCACCGGTCTCGTTCTTTTGCCCTTTTGAAACCAGGCTGATCAGCCAATCGATCCAACCCGTCGCCGGCGGTTGGGCAGAGAGATTGGTGTTTGCAGCGATCTCGCGAACAAGTATCTTCATCGGCGAATTAGCAGATGAGAACGACTGAAGGGCACTTGTCGCATCGCTGCGATTCTTGTAGGGCTTAATCTGAACGCCCTTTACGAAATTGCGCCAGTGATCGGCATAATCGCGGTAATAGCGCTCTTCAAGCCTTGCCGCATCGGTCGACTGCGAGAGCGAATTCTTTCCAAGCTCTCCCATTACCCAATCGTCTTCCGCAAGTTTCTGGTCTGCTTCGGCAATCGCCGTCTTCATCAGGTCGAAACCCGGACGCGTAAATGCACTGGGTACACGGTACGTTCCGGTGATATAGCTCGTATCGGTACCGTTCCGCGTGAGGATCGAGTCAGCAGTTGTCGGCCCGACCTTATCATCGACTTCCTTTGAGATCTCCGTCACCCTGTTGCTGTAATAGCGAAAAACCGCCGGGAATGCCTGGAGCTTCTTGCGTGTATCTTCGACAAGCTTTGCGTTTATATCGATCCGCGGGAAGTTGCCGGAGTTGACGTCTCGATCCACCTGCTTAGCCCAAAATTCGAGATGCTGCTCCGCGGTCTGCTTCATGTCCGACGGGATCTTGGACTCGGAGGCCCATATCTCTTTCAAGGTATTGGATATATGGGTCGCTTCCGATTTGTCCTTGTACTGCCCAGACAGCATTAAGTACGCCTTAAGCAGATTGTAGTGCCGGTCGAGGTTCTGTTCCTCTTTCTCCGTAAGCTGCCCGGGGTTCGAGACGTTAGGCCCGTCCGCGAATTTTCTTAGTTCGCTTTCGATCTTCTTGACGGCCGGAGCTTTGAACCGGGCTTCAACAATATTGAAGTACAACGGAAGAAGATGGTCCGTGTAAATGCCGTCGCCGGAGTACATTCCGAACCGCATGTAAAGCGGAGCTCCATCGCGGTTGTAGTTGTCGAGCGTGGTCAAGACGGGACGCATATCCTCAAGAATTCTTAACTCTTGACGGACCTCGTCCTCTTTCTTTGCTAGAATGTCCTTGCCTGAATCTGCCATTCGCAGGGCAAGTGCTTTTTCACCAACGACCACCGCTTCGTCCAGCATCTGCCGGTTGGCGAGCAGGGAAACGCCTGCCATAGCAAGCAACCCGATCATCAGAGCCAGCGACGTCAATGTTAAGAACCAGCCGAAGACCGGGGGGCGCTGACGCTGAGCGATGAACGTAGAAACCAGGTCCTTGTCCCGAAGAAGAACATCGCGGAAAAAACGTTCCGTGAAATAACCGCTGCCGGCGGCCTGCGGTGCTCCCTGCGCAGCTTTCGTCTCGGGAACGGCGGTGAAATAAAATCCGCGCAGGAAAGGATTCTCACTAAAGGGATTTGGCCTAAAGAGCGCGTTCACAAACGCCCCAAACTTTCGACGCGATGCGCCAAAATGAAGCGGGAAATTGAATATCCGCAATTGCCGAAGCGACGGGAACGGGGCTGAAAGCCGCATCAGCCGGCGCTTCATTATCGAGTTGTGGAGTATTTCAAACTCGCCGTCGAACAATGACTGAGCGTTTTCGCTTTTCTCCAGCGGGATCGTTGTGCCCCAAACAAGCGCCTTGTCTTCGTTCTTTGAAGCCGAGAACGAGTCGCGAAAGCCCTCAATGCTGTCCGCGTTCGAAAATACAAGATAGACGGGAAACCTAACCTTCACCCGTTGGATAGCATCGTCAAGCCGAGCCCTTAGCACCTTGGCGATCTCTTCATTCTTGCGATCGTCGTTCTTGAGAATCTCCGCGGCATTTACTACGAGGATGAAACCATCGATCGGCCGCGACGGACGATGCTTCTTTATAGTTTCCAGTACCGCTGACCATTCGTCGCCGTCGATGCCTTCGGTCTGGTACCTGCCGGTCGTGTCAACAAATACAGCGTCACTCGTGACGCGCCAGTCTACGTTCAGAGTCGGCCGTATATATTTGAGCTCAGACTGCCTCTGGCTCGGCAACGGCTGGAAATTCAGGTTTGAGCTGACTACGAGCGAACTTTTACCGGCCTTCGGCCCGCCGGCAACTACGAACCACGGGAGAGAGTAGACTGCCTCCTTACCGCTTTCGCCTAGGTTCGAACTTTTCAGGAACTGCACGGCCTCTTCCGCGGACGCGGCGATATCTGGGTAAGTTCCCGACGGTGCAGCGACCTTCGCCGGAGCTTCATTGCTCGATGTTGGGTCGGCGGCAGCCGCCGCCTCGACTTCTTTAGGCTGCTCCGCTTTCTTCTTTGCCCGCCGTGCGGCGATGTAGCCCGTGAGCAGGGTAAACGGCAGCGTCAGGAGAAGAAGAACGATTACGATTACCTTTTGGTTCTTGGCAAGGCTGCCTTCGGGCATTAACAGTACGATCGCTCCGACAACGCCGTAGAACGACATTATGCTGCCGAGACCGAGTGCGTACGTTAGCTGACTCTTCGCCCAAGAAGACATAAATGATTTCGAAAGTGTGAGGAGAAATGTACCGGCAAGCTTGCTTGACCGGTGTTAACCCAAGCCCGAAAGCTACAACTTCAGCTTAGCCGCGGCATCGGAAAGAAACTTATACGACAGCATGAATAAGATGAAGTAAACAATTACACCTAAACCTAGACCGCTCACGGCACCGATTTTTGCCCAAACGGGCATCGTCCTTTTCTTCGGCGGAACCGGCTGGTCGTTCGCCAGCCAGTGCGGTGAAAGCTCGACCGGCTTGATCTTGCCGACCTTTACGAGAGCATTCGCTGTTTCCTGCATGGTCGCGAGCCTGTCTCTTATACACATCTCCGAGCCCACGAGACAGCGCTGTGTATCTCGTATGGCGTCTT
>JAUCQE010000013.1 GCA_030372865.1 Pyrinomonadaceae bacterium | reverse complement strand
CGCTGTCTCGTGGGCTCGGAGATGTGTATAAGAGACAGACCCACAGGAACGATTCCGTTGCCACATCGCCCGCAGGCGTCTGTGTGTCTGTCACGGCTGCGTAGCGATACTTTATAGCCGAACGGCCCTGATACGATTCCTCGCCGACACGCTGCATTCCCTGAACGCCTCGCACCTGGTCGACGATCTGGTCAGGCATCAAGAGCCTTCGCACTTCGAACCCGAGCGATTCCTGGTTCAGCTCCGCGTATTGGTTCTTGTCCGGAAGAACGAGGTAGTTCTGACCGCCCTTGTCGAGGAACACGACTCGTCCGCCAGCAGGCATCGTGAAGACCATCTTTCTCGAATCCCCCGCACGTGCAACGTCTGCAGCAAGTGTTGGGAACGTTGTCGTTTTCGTGTCGCCGAGTGCTTCGACTCGGACAGTTACGGTCGCCTGATACTGTTCAGGCTCGCGTGCTTCGTTGACGGTGACCAACGACGTCGTATTCGTGTTCGAATAGTTGGCGTTCGTGTTGGTGACTGTCGAATTTGAAAGATTTGTGTTGGAGTTGACCGTAGTCGGTGCGGTGCCGCATCCTGCGGCAAAGAGTGATGACAAAATAAAAGCCGGAAATACTAAAACGCGTGCGTTCATAAACTCCTCCGTTACATTAAATTCAAACCAATGCGTGCATTGATTCGATACAGTTAAACCAATGTAACGGACGAGGTGCAATCACCGTTCCAAGGTGAGATTGGCAAATTTCTCGATCATCTTCTTTTGCCCGAATCCGGGAAAGCTGATCGTCAGCTTCACGTTGTCGCCGCTTCCCTCTCGGCGAAGCACGAGGCCCTTGCCGTACTTCTCGTGACGGACCTGTGCTCCGGGAACGAAGCCCTTCGCATCGGCTGTCTTTGGCGGAGTGTTCGATGAGGCAGCCTTGAGCTTTCCGAAGCCCGTCAGCCGGTCCGCAGCAGGCGGTGCCGGCCGTTCCTGCGGCTCTTTTGTCGGTCCGGCATCGATCCCGCGTTTCTTGAAGAATTCCGAGATCGCATCGGCACTGTTGTACGTCTGGCCGGTGTAGGTCGATTTCGGCTTTTCGCGGTGGTGTTCGCCTCGGAGAGCAGCGGCAGCGTATTTATTCGACTGCGTTGTCGAGCTTCGTGCGAACGACAGCCATGACGAGCCGTACGAGAGGTCTTCGATCAGCTCAAGCGGCATTTCGTTGAGGAACTGCGATGGTTCGGCTGCCATTTCCTCGCCGTAAACGCGTCTTCGCATCGAGTGGGTGATGTACAGCGTCTTTTCCGCACGTGTGATCGCCACGTACGCAAGGCGGCGTTCCTCTTCGAGTTCCTTCGGGTCGTTGATGCTTCGGGAATGCGGGAATATCCCGTCCTCAAGCCCTACCAGGAACACGACCGGAAACTCAAGCCCCTTTGCTGAGTGGACCGTCATAAGCGTAACGTCGGCATTGCGGTCGTACTTGTCCGTGTCCGATGTAAGTGCCGCATGGTCGATGAAATCCCTGAGCCCGAGGTCATCGCCCTTGTCGTAATCGACCGCTGCGTTGACGAGTTCCTCAAGGTTCTCAAGCCGTGTTTCGGCTTCGTCCGAGTTTTCCGAGCGGAGCATGAACGAATAGCCGCTGTCGTCGATGGCTGCGATCACGACGTCCGAGACCTTCTTATCGGTGCCGGCTGCGTCCGCCGAACGCTGCTGCAGGCCTTCGATCACGCGTTTGAACGAACGCATCGCCTCCTTTGCCCTTGGCGTCAGGTTCACCTGCCCCGAGTACGCTTTATCGGTGATGATCGCGATCGCTTCCCACAGCGATACGCCGAGGTCTTTCGCCCTGAAGACAAGTTCGTCGAGCGATGTTTTGCCGAGGCCTCTCGCAGGCGTGTTGATCACCCTCAGCAGAGCGATATCGTCCGCCGGGTTCAATGCGAGCTTAAGGTACGCGATTATGTCTTTTACTTCCGCACGTTCGTAGAACGAGAATCCGCCGACGATGTTGTACGAGATGCGGTTCCTTCGCAGCGATTCTTCAAACACGCGTGACTGTGCGTTCGTGCGGTAGAGCACGGCAACCTTGTCGTTCGGGTTTCGGCGTCTGTGCTCTTCGATCTTGCCCGCTACGAAGCGTGCTTCGCCGTCGGCATCGGTCGCCTGAAAATAGAAGATCCGTTCGCCGCCCGGGTTCGATGTCCAGAGCCGCTTCTTCTTCTGGTTTACGTTGTTCTCGATTATCGCG
>JAUCQE010000012.1 GCA_030372865.1 Pyrinomonadaceae bacterium | reverse complement strand
CGCTGTCTCGTGGGCTCGGAGATGTGTATAAGAGACAGCTATCGGGTCGAGAAATTTCCCGAGCGTCGAGACCTGGTTTCGGCTGCGGGCGAGATGTCCGTCGAGGATGTCCGTGAACGTCGCCCCGAGGAACAGTACGATCGCGAGAGCATAACCGCTGATTCCGAACCACTTTTCCGCGACCGGCGTCAGCAATACGACCACCAGCAGCGGCACTATAAAGATCCTGACAAGCGTGAGGTAATTCGGTAGGTTCACGATTAAGTGAAAAGTGTATGTTCTCACCCCGGAAAGTTCAAGAATGGGGAGCCATGCACATCGCGCTTATCGCGCTTTTTGCGCTTATCGCGCTTTTCGCGCCGTTTGTTATTCCGATTCGGCTGCCGCTATGGTCTGATAGTCCACGGACGGTGACCGATGGCGGTCGTTCGCCGTCCGGGTTGTAGCAAACTGATCGGGGCGATGTGGGAAGTTGCGCGGATCCGGATCAAGGTGGGAAGCGGCTACGGCCGCTAATTGTTCAGGACGATCGGAGATCTTCGGGTCTGCGGTTCGGAACAAAGAACGCGTCCCAGTTTTGGGACGCGTGATAACAATAAAGGTTTAGAACAGGATCATTCCAGATGCGGATCTTTGAAAATTGAAGATATTCGGGCCTAACGAAGATCGGTCCCGATCCTGCGGCCGGCGAGGGCCCAAGATCGAGACCGAGTCAGTGAAAATCAAATTGAAAAAGTTGAGACGGATCAGCGTTCCGAACGGCTCAACAAAAGTTGAGACGAACCGCTACCGCAGCCCGGCATTGATCGTTTCCAGGGCGGCATTGCCGGGGCAAAGGTCAGCTTCCGAAAGTGCGTTGAGCGGACGTTCGGTCGTCTCAAGTATGTCGTGAAGGTCGCGGGAATCCGGATCGACGAACAATAGGCCGGTCAGGATCTCGTTGTTCTGCTTCGCCCTCTGCATTGCGTTGATGGCGGAAAAGCGGTCAAGCGGGTCCCAATCGGTGGCAAGTTTTCTGAGACGGATCAGCGAACCGTCGTGCACCTCAAGCGTCTCAACTGCACCCGCGTCGTAATCGGCGGTTATCTCGCGACGGATGGGAATAAAGTCCATCGTCGAGGTCGCCTCCATATGTTCGCGGACGTAATCGTACGACTTGGTCGAGCCCGGATTGTTGTTAAAAGTCACACAAGGTGAGACGACATTCAGAAACGCAAAGCCCGGGTGCGACATCGCAGCTTTGATAAGTGGGACGAGCTGGTCCTTGTCCCCCGAAAAGCTCTGCGCGACAAACGTCGCACCGAGCTCGATCGCGAGGCTTGCAAGGTCGATCGCCTCGAACGGGTTGACCGAACCGGCCTTGCTCTTCGAACCGACATCGGCGGTCGCCGAGTCCTGTCCCTTGGTCAGTCCGTAGCAGCCGTTGTTCATCACAAGGTAAACCAGGTTCAGGTTACGACGGATGACGTGAACGAACTGGCCCATGCCGATCGAAGCGGTATCGCCGTCACCTGAGACGCCGAGGTAGATCAGGTCGCGGTTTGCAAGGTTGGCGCCGGTCGCGACCGAAGGCATACGGCCGTGGACCGAATTGAACCCGTGCGAATTGCTAAGGAAATACGCCGGCGACTTTGACGAGCACCCGATGCCCGAAAGCTTTGCGACCTTGTGCGGCTCGATGTTCAGTTCCCAGCAGGCCTGCACGATCGCGGCATTGATAGAATCATGCCCGCAGCCGGCACAAAGGGTCGACAGCGAACCCTCATAATAATCGACCGTATAGCCGAGGTCGTTCTTCGGAAGCGCCGGATGGCGAAATGTTGGTCTCAGGTATGTCATTTTGTTTCTAGCCCATGTTTGATCTGTCGATAGATGTCGTCCGCCGTGATCGGGGTGCCGTCGTAGTTCAGGACCGA
>JAUCQE010000011.1 GCA_030372865.1 Pyrinomonadaceae bacterium | reverse complement strand
CGCTGTCTCGTGGGCTCGGAGATGTGTATAAGAGACAGAACAGGCCCTGACAAACGGCCTGTCCCGCCGGACGCTGAACCGCACGGCAATTATTTCGTCGGATTTAATAAGGATTCCCCTGAACGCCCGCGGTGGGATGACGCATATGTCTTCGCATACGCGGCATCGCACGAGCTGCTCGACGCGATGGAGCAATGGGCGAATGATATCGATCCTGATTTCTGGCGGCTGGTACAAGCGCACAAGGCGGCTTCGGGCGACGAAGAGGTCCGGTTGATCCGGGATTACGGAGCCGCGAGGAATATCTCGATGTGGTTCGACGCGAAAGGACAGAACGGCATTTGGAAGGGCCACGGCAGCGGGTCTTCAAGGTACTTTGCCGCATTCTCCAGTAAGTGGCTTCCGGCTCATCGATCCTTCGTCATGGAGGAAATACATGACGGCCCACTCCCGCTGGAACTGTCTGCGGACCTATACACCGGCAAACGGGTGCCGATAACGCCTCTGCCAAAGCCGTTTTCGCTTGAACGCAGAGCATTGCTCGTGAGAATCACCTACGTCGGCGAAGAAAAGGGCGGAGGGCTGCATCCCGGGCGAATGCTCTCTGTCGGCGGCAGTGATTTTTATTCAAAGATCATTATCGACGGCCAGGAATTTCTCGGTAAGACAATTCAAAACAAGCGGGAGGCCGCCGATCCGTGGTTCGAGATATATATCTACGACGCGAAGAAGGAGACGATCCCGATAACCCTATCGGTCTGGGACGAAGACGGTATCGATCCTGCCGAAGACAGGCCTGCGGATATCAACCCCAAAGCGGCGGCGTTCGGGGTTAGTTCTGTGTTCAAAGTAAGAGAATCCGCCCTGCTCGGTGAAATAAATGGAGTATTCGACACCGCAGATAGACAGTTCGACCTGCAGGGAGCGAAGCCCGACGAAACGCGGGCCCGCATACGCGGGTACATAACGACCCGCTCGATCCGGTGAGAAGAATTGGAACTTTGCTGCGGTGCGGCCATATCAATCGTGCACCGACGGCAACTCATGGAGGTATTGGAAATGCGAACCATTAGAATGTTTGGACTAGCGACGTTAATAGTTTGTGCGTGGGCCGGCATTGCGGCTGCGCAAGACTGGCAGATCGTGCCGGGCAAGAGTGTCGGGCCGATAAATATTAACACCACCGAGAAGCAGTTGATCGAAGTGTATGGAAAGAACAACGTAAAGCGGCAGGACATCGATGTCGGCGAAGGCGAGACCCGCTCCGGAGCGGTCATCTTTCCAAACGATCCACAGAGAAGAGCGTCTATCGTGTGGCGCGACGCCGTGGGCCGAACGGGCCCGGAAAGCGTCACCATCCGCGACAAAGGAACGCTTTGGAAAACAGACCGCGGGATCACGATCGGGACTACGCTGAAGACCATCGAGCAGTTGAATGGAAAGGCATTTGTGCTGACGGGCTTCGGATGGGACTATAGCGGTACAGTTTTGCATGCGAATGGCGGGCGGATCGGCGAACTGGGCAAGGCGTCCGGCGAGGAGATCACGGACAGGACGCTGCTTCTCCGTCTTGAGCCCACCGCGGCGATGCAAAAGACGCCGGAGTTTACCAAGATGCTCGGTGACGGAACGTTTCTTTCGAGCGACCCGTCGATGCAGAAACTGGATCCGCGTGTGTATGAAATGATCATCGAGTTTTCGGCTACCGCCGATGCTGCATACTCGGCCAACTCCCAATCGGATGAACAGATGGAAGCGGAACTGGTCGCCGGCATCAAAGACCTGCAGGCGTATTCGACATACGGCGGCAACTATGACGACGAAAAGCTGACGAAAGCCCAGGAGGCATTCGAAGCGAAACTTCTGAAATATACAAAGGACCCGTCGTCGATGAAGTTTGCCTTCCGTGAGTTGGGCGAGCATCTTTCGATCGCATCGTCCGATGACGGCATGCTCCGCGTATTCTCATGGGATTTGGAGGACGGCGGAACGATGCATAGATTCGCCCGTGTTTACCAATTCCAGGCCGCGAATGGAGAGGTGTATTCCAGAATCGATCCGGTGGTCGAAGAGGGAATGGGCCGGGGCTACGTTCACCACGTATATTCGCTCGACACCAGTTCTGGTAGGTTGTACATCCTCTGCTCGTTGGTCATCGCCTCGAGCAAGGTCCAGCAGCAATCTGCGGATATTTACAAGATCGTTGGGGCAACGCTGAGAGACGACCTGAAGCTCATCCGTACCAAAGCAGGCCTGACGAATGCGTTACGTTTCGAATATGACAATTTCTCGGTAATTGACCGAAACAGGCGTCCGGAGGACCTGATCAGCTTCGATGAGGGAACCCGCACGCTTAAGATACCGGTGGTGATCAACGACGAAGATCATCCCGACGGCGACGTCACCGATAAGACCATTAGTTACAGGTTCACCGGCAAGTACTTCGTAAGGGTAAGCTGACCGGGATCGGAACCCGTTTAAAGCGGCCGAAAGGGCTCGTGTCCCACGATTGTCCCCGGGCTGTCCCAAGCTTGTCCCAGGCCTTTTGGGACAAACAAGTCGTGTTGTGTCAATGGGTTACCGACAATCTGCCGTCAAAAACGTGCGCGAAAGTTTTTCGGGAATTTTCGGCACGTTTTGTTCGAGTTTGATACAGCGTAAACCGAGACAGATATTTCAAAGAACCTGCGTTAGTGTGCCATAAATAGGATGCTGTGGCAAGGATAATATCGCTCGTTGTCGGGTTCTGATTGTCAGTTTATGTCGCCCGTTTCACGGGCTCGGGGCGGGCTGGTGGGTTGACCACGGGTTCCGCAAAGCCTCCACCCGTCGCTACAAATATGCCGCCCGCTCTGCGGGCTCGGTGATCAAGTTGAACTAGCTTGCGTGGGCGTCGGCGTTTTCGTTTCAACGAAAAAAGCCGCTTGGTCAGCGGCTTTTTGTGATGCCTTTGGTTGAAGGCTTTGAGATGGTACACCCGGCATGATTCGAACATGCGACCTCTTGATTCGTAGTCAAGCACTCTATCCAGCTGAGCTACGGGTGCTCGCAAAAGCGAATAAGTAGATTACGAAGACGGGCGGGATGTGTCAAGTCTCGTGCTTGCTGCGTCGGTTTCGGCTATCGTGCGAAGTAGCCCTGGCGAGTACGGGCGATGAGGCTTTCGTCGTTGACCTCGACGCGGATCTCTCGCCATTTGCCGTCGCGGGTAAGGTCCGCGGGCGAATACTCGATCGTATAGAGCGTCCTTAGTTCCGCCGCAACCACCGCATAAAGCCTGCCCATTTCCTCAAGGCGGTTGATGGCGTTGAGCGTGCCGCCGGTGCGGTCGGCAACGATCTGCAGTCGCTGCCGCGCGGCCTTGAACATCGCGATCTGACGCGGTGTCGGGTCGGCAAGCCTTGCCGGGTCGCCGGTCGGCAGTGCGAGCGGGTAGATCGTGACGCCCTGACGGTCGGCGAGCGAAAGTATCTCGTTCAGCCTCGAACTGGCTTCGGGTTTAATTATCGTCGGGACCTGATCGTCGGGCGAATCCGACAAAATTCGCCGGTCCTCATTCTGAAGCGAAGTGTCGACGCCGTCGGTCAACACTACGACCGCTTTCCGACGGGTGTTCTCACGCGAGAGCCTTTTCAGGGCAAACTCAATCGCTTCGTAAAGATTGGTCTGGCCCTCGCCGTTGGCAAGTGCGATCGACTCCGCGGCGATGCGGCGATTGGTTGTGAAATCCGCCAGCAAATTTACCCGCGTATCGACCTTGCCGCTGCTCGTCTTGCCGTAAAATTCGACCACCGCGACGCGGTCATCCGGTGCAAGGGCATCGAGGAAGCGTGCCGCCGAGAGCTTGATGTTCTGCCGAAAGCTCTTCGTGGAGCCGCTCATGTCCAGCAGCATAACGACGCTGAATGGGGCAGTTGTGGTCTCAAACCTGGAAATTTCCTGCTTTACGCCGTTTTCAAATAATGTGAAGTTATTTGGCGAAAGCGACGTGATCGGGCGGCCGCGCTGATCGACGACGCCGACGTTGAGCCTTACGATCGCCGAATCAACGGTCTGTGCATCTTCATCCTGCGCGGCGGCGTTCAGGACGCCGAGAAGCAGGAGGAGGATCACAAAAAGACTGCGGGCATGAAGCATAGGTAAATATTAACAATCAGACGCGATAATGCCGAAACCGGTTGCACGCGTGAGCGGCGGAGGCAAGCTTTGCATTCGGGTGAAATTCACCTATACTTGGCGGGCATTACTTTTTCCAGCGAATCGCCACAATCTTTTGGAAAATCCGGAGTTACCCACGGCTCAAATGCTCTACAAACCCAAATTTTGCTGTAACTGCGGAGAGCAGGTCCAGCGCACGGAATGGAAGCTTCTGACCAGCCGGCGGTTCTGCGAGTTCTGCGAGACGGAATACAAGTCGGCAGATTACGTGCCGCGAGTGCTGGTTATTGTCGGGCTCGTGCTCTCGGTCTTTGGGCTGAGGGCATTGGTCGTTCAGCCTACTGTTTCGGCCCCTTCGGCTTCTGAACGGCCAAATAGGGCGACATTGAAATCCGCCGCACTCGCGCCGCGGCCGATACAGCCGGAATCGACGGAACCGGAAAGTCCCGCGACCGAATCGAAAACTACCGAACAACCCGCTAATGCAGCGAGACCATCAGAACAACCGGTCTATTTTTGCGGTGCTCCGACAAAAAAGGGCACGCCATGTTCACGACGAGTAAAAACTAAAGGGATACGCTGCTGGCAGCACGGCGGCAGAAATGAATGAAAGACGGCGGCGTGTGCCGGCGCAACTTCGTTGATTTCAAAGGGTTTTTCTGTTGATGTTACGCGGATTTTGTAAGAGAATACTTGTTGCACTTTTTCGAGCACTTCGCCCTTTAGCTACAGAGACCTAGCAAATAAATGAAACCTCTTGCCCAAAATACAATGATCCAGAACCGCTACCTGATCGTTCAGCTGATCGGGAAAGGCGGAATGGGTGAAGTATATCTCGCTGTGG
Organism: Pyrinomonadaceae bacterium; assembly: GCA_030372865.1. Lineage (GTDB taxonomy): Bacteria > Acidobacteriota > Blastocatellia > Pyrinomonadales > Pyrinomonadaceae > OLB17. The sequence goes on along the minus strand of JAUCQE010000011.1, from coordinate 8,932 downwards.
ATCAGCGGCTTGGCAGTGCCGTTGCTCTCAAGCGGACGTTCTTTGCTGGTGACGAACTGCTCGGAAATGCGTTCGAACGCGAAGCCCGGATTTTGGCACGAATGCGGCATCCCGTGCTGCCGAAGGTGAGCGACCATTTCCTGGAGGGCTCCGAGCAGTACCTGGTGATGGAGCATATCTCCGGCGACGACCTTTCGAAAAGGCTCGAAGCTGCACAGAAACCCTTCCCGCTGAGTTGGGTAATGTTCTGGGCCGACCAACTGCTTGACGCACTTTCTTACCTCCACTCGCACGAACCCCCGATCATCCATCGAGATATCAAGCCGCAAAACCTTAAGCTTACAGACGAGAACCACATCGTCCTGCTTGATTTCGGCCTTTCGAAAAGCTCGACGGGCAATACGAACATCCAGCCGAACTCGGGAAGCTCGGGCAGCACAGGCAGCGTAGTCGGCTACACGCCGCACTACGCGCCGATGGAGCAGATCCGAGGTATCGGGACGAATCCGAGAAGCGATCTTTATTCGCTCTCTGCAACTCTCTATCAACTTTTGACCAACACCGTCCCGGCGGACGCTCTTTCGCGTGCGGACCTGATGCTGACGGGTAAGCCTGACCCGATCCGGCCGATCAGCGAGATCAACGCCGAGGTTCCGGCGGGGATATCTGAGGTGATCCTAAAGGGAATGGAGGTCAGCCAGGACCGCCGGTTCGACGCCGCAAGAGACATGCAGAAGGCGCTCCGCAAGGCGTTCGCGTCAATAAGCACGGCAATGGCGGCGGAGACGGTCGCGTTCAATATGCCGATGGAGAACCGGGCGGCGACCGATGTGCCGATCGCTCCGTCGATGGACAAGACCGAGGTAATGGATTTCGGCCGGCTTGCCGAGCCGAGCGATGCAGATTCCGTAGCGACGCGTGTTGCGGGCGATTCGCAGCCGAACCGGGCGGCCGAAGCGACCGTCGCTTTCAATGCGGATGTTGCCGAGCCGAAGCAGTCCGACCTGAAGACAGAAGTTTACAACGCAGGCGACATCGGAGTGCCCTTTGCGGCACCGGCAGATATCCCGGTGAGCGACCAGACTGCGGAGAATTTTGCGACGCGGATCGACAGCCAGCCGGGAGCAGGCGGTGAGAACGGATTTGCATCGCCGCCGCCTGTTGATGCGACGATGCCGATCATTGCATTTGAGAATTCAGGCGGTGCCGCGGCCGAGGAGGCCCGGCCCGAATTCGACGCGGTGTCGGTGCCGGTCGAGGCTCCGGAGGCGAAGACCGCGGCCGTTCCGGCGAAGAAAGGTTCTGGCGGTAAGATCGTGGCCGTATTCGGCGGGTTGATCGCGCTGTTCGTGCTTGGCGCCGCGGCGATCGTCGGCGGCTGGTATGTTTACAACAATTACTACGCAGGAGCTGCCAACGTTCAGCCGACGCCGTCGCCCGAAATGACGCCGGAAGCTACGCCGTCACCCGAACCGACTATCGAAAGCGTTTACGACACGAACGTCAACACGACAACAGACGTGAACTCGAACGCTGCGGTTGATGCGAACACATCGACTGATACGAATACGGGTCAGGTAAATACGCCGCCGGCGACACAGAACAACGAACCTCGCCAGCGTCCGACAACGCAGCGTACGCCGTCTACTCGCGGTACGGCACCGCCGGAGACACGGCCGACGCCTGCCCCGACACAGCGGAAACCGCGGGTGCTGCAATAGCCGACAAGTAAGAAGATGATGAGAAGATCTGCAATTTCCTTTTCGTTCACGCTGCTTTTTGCGGCCCTATTCATCGGCCTGTTCTCCTTTACCGCCGAGGCCCAGCGATCCCGTGACGCTCGCAAGGCCAGCCAATTGGTCGAACAGGGAAACCGGGCGTTGAACCAGCAGAAATATTCTGAGGCGATCGACAAGTTCGCCGAGGCTCTTGCGTATAATCCGACGAACCCGGCGGCCCGATTTGCGAAGGGAAAGGCACACAACAGCCTGAACCAATCGGAGATGGCGTTGATGGAATTGAACGCCGCGCTCGATCAGGGATACACGAAACCGATCGACGTGTACCTGATCCGCTGGAAACTGTTTTACGACGATAAGAATTTTGAGGCGGCACAAAAGGATGTTGACGCCGCGCTTGCGATCGACCCGGAGAACCTGGATCTGCTGATCGCACAGGGGAACATGGCGTTTGCGGGCAAGCGTTATCCGCAGGCCCTGGCGGCCTATCAGCGTGCCTTGCAGCGGCAGCCTAATAACCCCGAGATACATCTGAACATCGCGAAAATGCATTACATGTCCGGGAACGTTCAGGCCCAGGGCGAATCCGCAAAAGCGGCAATTGCCAACGGTACGAAGTTTCTAGGCGAGGCAAACTTGCTGCTCGGTGACTCGCTGAGGAAGCAGCGTCGGTTTGACGAGGCGACCAGTGCGCTGCAGAACGCACTTGCGGCCGATACGCGCAATTTCGATATTTACCAGAGCCTTGCGGAGGTTTACCGTGCGCAGAACAGGTTTGAGGATGCGATCGCTGTTTACCGCCGCGGCCTGGCGATCTTCGGTGCGGACGGGAGGATCTACACCGGCCTTTCTTGGTATTACAGCCTTGCGGGCCGTGCTGAGGACGCCGTCGAGGCGGCTCGTTCCGCGATACGTTTGCTGCCGAACGAGTATCTCGGGTTTACGAATCTTTGCCGTGCGTACAACGACCAGAAGCGTCCGGAATCGGCCGTCCGCGAATGTCTGAACGCCCTGAAGCTGCGGCCGGATGATGGCGAGACACTATTCTATCTGGGATATTCCTTTGAAATGTTGAACAAGAGTGCCGAAGCGTCGCGATATTACAAGCAGGCCGTGGCCGGGCTTGAGAAGGCCACGCAGGCAGACCCGACGAACTCGGATAATTTTTATCTGTTGGGGAACGCGTATGCATCCGACGGTCAGCCGAAAAAGGCGATCGCAGCTTATGTACGTTCGCTCGAACTGACGCCCGCGTTTGCCCGTGCCCGGTACAATCTCGGAGCGGTCTATGTTTTCGAGAACAACAAAGCGGCGGCACAGCAGCAGTACAACGCATTGCTGCCGCTCGATCCGGTTCTTGCCGAAAGGTTGAAGAAAGAGATAGACGGAATGAAATAGCGGAGTTTGGTAGTGTAAATGAAAAGGGATGCCCTGAGGCATCCCTTTTTTGTTTATCCGAACAGTTCCCGAAGCCGGCTTCCGGCGGGCCCGATAAGAAAGTAAGCGAGATTGGGCTGGTCGTGCGAGCGGTCGTAGCCGACCATCTCGACGTACGCCCTTCCGGAAACCGAGGACTCGCCGGCCGTGCCGTTGACGTTGCAGGCGCCCTCCCAATATACGATCATCGTCGTGCCACGGGTGTCTAGTTCCTGGTCTTTCAGCACCGGTTCGACGGTGACCTCGATCCCGAGCGAAGGCACGGCGATCCGCCAACGTATCGGGTACGTAGCATCGGTCCGCGGGCTCTTCCAATATTCGAGCGGCGTTATGGTGAAATCGTCGTTCGTCAATTTCGTCGCATTGCCTTCGGCGTCGACGAAGGTGCCGCTTGAATAGGGCGAGGTCTCGCCGAGGCTGTTGCGCAGATGGTAACACATCAGTTCGGTGTTGTTGTCGAACTGGATCGAGAACCAATCCCAGCCTTTCTGATTTTCCGTCGGCTGCCATGTACCGAACTCGCGGTCCATCCATGCGGAACCGGTGAAATGGTCGGTCCGTCCGTTCCTTGTCAGGTCGCCTTCGACCGCCATTCGCGTGTAGGCAAAATAGCGCGAAGCCTCGCCGTGGTCCTTGAAGGAAACGCCATCCGTGCCGTTGAGCACGACGGGTTTAGACGGCGTCAGCGTCGCTTCAAAAACTGTCCCGTCGGTCAGCGTCGCGCGAAGTATGTGCGAACCTGCCGCCTCTCGAACGGACCAGTCGCCGAGCCTGACGTGATAGTGCGATTCGCTGGCCGATGCGGGTTCGTCGGTGATGCCGTTAGCGCTCTTTCGGTGGTCGTAGGCAAATTTCTGCCCGCGGTGATCGGTCAAAGCGAAATGCGCGAAATAGAACGGGTTACCGAGCAATCGCAGCGGCACAACGGCAAATTTATCGAGATCCGTGCGGCGTTTGAAGAATACGAGCTCGAAACCGAGCCGGCGTCCGAGAGCGGTCTCGATATGGCCGGTGTAATACCACCATTCCGTTTGGGCCTCGGCGTGTGCGGCAAGGTCACGTGGAAGTTCGACCGGATGATGGACGGTTTCGTCACGAAGCGTCGACGCACTGCCGACAAATGTCTCGGTAACCGCCTCGAAGACATCGGCCGCCGCCACCTCAACGCGCGAAAAAATAGAAGCGAAATAATTATTCCCGTTCATAATGTTGCAATTCGCCAAACGACAAAGCGTCGGATTCAATATCCGACGCCTGATCGCTGCTTAAAGTTGTAAGCAGAAATGAAACTAATAAACGCCGCCGTGGTCGTCCGGCGTGACGGCGATGGTATGGACGCGAAGGACAACGCGGACATTTTCTGCCCGGTGGTCTATATTCGCGGGAACGAAAGGTGCAAACGCCGGATCGGACTGCAGGGCTTTCTTAAGCTCGCGGACGGCACGCTCGTCACGAGAGGGCTCAACCACCTCGGCGATCCTCGCGAGGCCGTCGCCAAAAACGTCTGCGACGATCACGACCTCTTCATCCTTCATCTCGCCGCGCATCAGGGAACGTGTCAGTGCAACAAGTGCACCCTGCGGGTTGACGCTCGGCGATTCGTTAGCGACCGCCAGTCTTGTACTCGCGTACTGAATCGGGGTGATCTCGTCGTTGGAGGCGAGCATCACCTCGCCTGCCTGTGCCGCGGTTTGGGACTCAAGGAGTGCCGCCTCGCGGGATGCAGGCAGAAAAATGAGCCAGAGCATCGTGATGCCGAGAATGACTGAACTGCACGCGCCGACGGCGTAAGGCATAAGCCAAACGTCGACCCAGTTGCGGCGTTCCTCGCCGACCATTCGGAACGAGGGCGACGGATAAACGGGCTGGGCAAGCGAGGCAACCGTGCTCCTGATGGCGGCAAGCCTCGCGGCCGGCACCTGCGGACGCTGCAGTGCCCGAAGACTGCTTCGAATATCGCGAATATCCGCTAATTCTTGTCGGCAAAGCGGGCACTGCGTCAAATGCCCGTCGATGGCCGCGGCAGTTTCCGCCGGCAGGACATCATCGACATAAAGCGGGAGTTCAGATTTTAGGTCCTTGCATTTCATCTGATGATTGTCAGAAAAACTATTGGAACCAGGAAATCGTGTGGATGGCTGGCTGACCCCGGCGGAACTTCAGCATTGTTGAAAACAACCTGTTCCGTCTTAAAGATCCGATAGCTCAAAGTCGGCAATTTGATCGTTGATTGCTGGTCAATTTCAAAAAACCACCGCTTTGCAGGCGATCATTGTCTCGCAACCGAAACCAGTTCGTTTCGACCTCTCGTTTGGCACCGATACGTCTTGTCTCCAAAGATCTACCGGGGCGAGGCAACCATCCACTCGATTTTCAAACAGCTTTCAGCTTACGTCTCAACTCTTCACGGCCGCGGGCGATGCGGGATTTTACGGTTCCTATATTTATTTCGAGCATCTGCCCGATCTCCTCGTAGCTGTAGCCTTCTATGTCGCACAGCACGATCGCCTCGCGGTAAATATCTTGTATCTCGGTCATTGCCTGCCGCAGGGAACGCTCGCGTTCAGTACGGATGGCAACGTCTTCCGGGTTCTTGACGCCCGATTCGATCATTTCACCGATCGTGGTCTGGCTGTCGCCGATCGTCGCATCGAGCGAGATCGTTCTATCGCGCCGCCTGCGTTTCCACCAACGGAAACGGTTCCTGGAATTGTTGATGGCGATGCGGATAAGCCATGTCCGGAGTTCGGCGTCGCCCCGGAAACCCTTTATCGACTTCAGGGCACTGACGAATGTTTCCTGCGTCAGGTCACCCGCCTCTTCCGGGTCTTCCGTCAGCCGCAGGAGCACCGCATAAATGTCCTGGGAATAACGGGTTACGAGCCGATCGAAGGCGTCGGGGTCGCCGCTTTTGAGTTTTTCAATGAACCCGGCCTCGGCGGATGTGAACGTACCTGTGAGTTCTGCCGTCGTCTCGGCATTTATATCGTTCTCTTCATCGATCGCGAATGACCTGCCGAAGAACATATCGTGAACTCGTTCGTTCTCCATCGGAGAAGCCTTTGATCCCGGCCGGCTCTTAAAACGCCGGCGTACTAGTTAGACACCGCTTTTCGGATATTGTTCCCGAACTTGTTCCCGAACTAAAGAAAAAAACTTTCGAACGGGACGGGGCCCGAAAAGCCTTGATTTACACGGCGGTTGGTTGCCCTCGATGCGGATTTACGCTATCGTAACTCTTTTGGCAACTAGCCGATTCCCCGATTATACAACGATAACGCAAACGAAAATTGCAAACTTTTTGAAGCAATGGCGAGAAAGAAACGATTAACTCAACAGGCAGCTTTGCCGAACCAGGCCGAGGAAAAGAAGGAAGCGGCCCGCTACCGGGACCCGTTCCAAGAAAAGCTCGGTGCGAAAGTAGAAGAGGCGGGCAAGGTACTTGAAGGCCAGGGACGCAATATTCTCTACGGCCTGGGAGCACTTTTGGTACTTGGCGTCATCGTTTGGATCATCTATTCGTGGATGGGCAAGTCGAGTGCGGAAGCACAGACGGCACTCGGCAGGGCCATCGAAACGTCGCAGGCCCAGGTGACCGAGACGTCTCCGCCCGCGGGCTCGACCGAAAAGACGTTCAAGACCCAAAAAGAACGTGCCGAGGCAGCGATCGCCGAGTTTCAGGCAGTTGCCGATAAATTCGGCGGCAGCGTCGGGGAAAAGGCGAAGTACTTTATCGCCGTAAACAAGATCTATGTTGACCGGGCGGCAGCGGTAGCGGAACTCGAAACGATCTCTAAATCCGGCGGCGAGGTCGGCAGCATGGCGAAATTCGCCCTCGCGCAGGCAAAAGCAGGGGACGGCAAGTTCGATGAGGCTGCTGCACTTTATAAGGAACTGGCAGCCTCCGGCGATGCGGTGATCGCAAAAGACACGATCAATCTCGCATTGGCCGACGCATATGAAAAGGCGGGCAAGAAGGACGATGCGGTCAATGTCCTGTTCGAACTCGTAAAGTCGGCCTCTGAGGCAAAGGACAAAGACGGCAAAGCGATCCCGCTTTCGGCAACCGCCGAAGAAGCGAAGAAGAAACTGACCGAACTTGCACCTGAAAAGGCCAAGGAGATCCCGGAGCAGGCACCTTCGCTCGACGCGAACCCTTTCGGTAACTAGAAAAAGCTTTCTAAAGAAATCTCACGTTCGGGCGGTGAAAAAGCTGCCCGAACGTGAGATTTTTACTTGATTAGTTGTTTTAAATGATAATACTCTGTCGAACGCGCAAAGTGTTCACTTGATGACCCAAAGCCCCCCTCAATTGAAGGTTCCGGCTGAAGCGGCTCTCGGCCCAGAACTGCCGGTCGCCGTCCGGACGCCGCCTGCGGTGTATGTTGGCTTGGGTTTCGTGCTGCTTTTCCTTGCTGCCTTTCTTTTCTACCTTGATCTCGGGCTTTACGCGCTGCTGGTGGTTATCGCGGCGGTCGTTGTCGTGCCGCTATTAGCTACTTTTGACAAGATCGTTTTTGACGGCAAGCGGATACGGCGGACCGGCATCTTATTTCGCATGTCGTCGCAAATGTTCGGGCAGCGCGACCGGCTGAAGCTGTCGGACATCGAACACGTCGATACGCAGGCGTTGAGGATGGTCAACCGCGGCGGGCGGATCGCATATAGGTTCAGGACGGGCATCCATGGCAAGGGCGTGATGTTCACTATCGCGGGAGGCGGTGACCGATACCGAAAAATGGTTCAGGCGATCTTGCCTCGCTTAGACGCAAACGTCCTGGACACGCGTTCGCTTGAACTGCGTAACTACCTCGCGAGTCCCGACGAAGTGAGGCTGCGGGCGAATCTTTCAAACATTCCGCCGAGCGACGTGATCGAGCCGACGCTTTCGCAGTCGCTGCAGCGGCGGCGCAAGGACCGGGCGGTTCCGTTCGCAGACCCCGAGCAGGCGATGGTGCTAAGGCAGCTTGCCAATGAACTACGGTTTACAGGTTCCGTGGTGCGGGCACTCGAGGCATTTCGCAGGGCATTAGTGCTTGCACCTTCAGACCCGTGGCTGCTTTTTGATTCGGCGAGGTGCCTGCATTCGTTTTCCGGTGCTCGGCGTGACGCACGGCTCGAAAGGCGTTCGCGGGCGATGATGCGGCTTGCGGAAAGGCGTGCGGGCAGTGACGGGGAGCTACTATCGATGATAGGCGAAAGCTATTCGCAGATGGGCGATTGGGACCGGGCGGCGGCGGTGTTCAGGCGGATCGGCGAGACCATCGGCGGGAGCTTCCGCTCGCTTCGCGGACAGGCGGAGATCGCACTGCGGGAAGGGAAGATCGCTCATGTCATCCATAATTTTGCGGCGGCAAATCGCCTGTCGACCACAGACTCGCTGCGGCGCTGGACGCAGAGCGAGGTCGACTATTTCACGAGGCTGAACGAAGACGAGGATTACATGGAACTAGAGGTCAGCCGTGTGAACCTTCTCGATTCGCTCGCACGCTTTCGGCGCACGGCGGTCAAGCTGATCGTTTTAGGCTCACTCATCGTTATCGGCGGGGTTTTGTTTGGTTCGTTCCTGGCTGCGAACGTTGGCTGGGCGGTATCCTTGAGCGCTCTTGCTGTGTGGATCGTAATGCACATCGCGAGGCGAATGCTGGAAGCTCGGATACCGTTCGATCTGGTCGATGACTGTCTCTTATACACATCTCCGAGCCCACCAGACAGCGCTGTGTTTCTCGGATTCGGGCTTCTGCTTTAATATCTAG
>JAUCQE010000010.1 GCA_030372865.1 Pyrinomonadaceae bacterium | reverse complement strand
CCTCGATTGCCGTTGGCGTCCGTCTCGGCCTTAAGCTGCGGCTGCCACATTTCCTCCAGCGAAGTGCGTTTCAGCACCAGGTCGTATTCGGCCTGCCGCTTGGGGTCGCCGGTCAGGAAATTGAGGTGCCTGGCCATGTCCGCCACCGGCGAGTTCAGCCCGCTGTTCGAGACCGTGATGCCGGTATCCGCATCGAACCGCCCCTCGGTTCGCTTGCCATCGCGGATGTAATAGCTGTGCGAGCGGTGTTTCATGAGATGCGGCGGCGTGGTGTCGAAGTAGCTCCGGTGCATGCCCAGCGGGCGGAGGATGTTCTTGTCGATGTAGGTCTCGTACGATTCGCCCGAAACCTCCTCGATGACGCGGCCGAGGTAAATAATGCCGGGGTTTGAATAGCTGAATTTCGCGCCCGGTTTGAACAGCACCTCGGTGAACGGGAACATCGCGACAAGCTGTGACCACTCGGTTGGTTCAAATGGCTCCCATGGCTTGTTGTTCCGCCACGGCCAGGTGCCGTTCCGAAAACCGCCCGAATGGGTCAGAAGATGGCGGATCGTGATCTCGTCCATCGAACCGAACGGGTTGTGGATCTTTCTCAGCTCCGGCACATATTTCGTCACCGGATCGTCCAGCTTCAAAAGCCCGCGGTCGCGAAGCTGCATGATCGCAATACCGGTGAACGGCTTCGTGTTCGAGGCCCAGTGAAAGATCGTATCGGCATCAACGGCCTGCTTCTTTTCGATATTCGCGAGCCCGACATGCTCCTCGGCAAGCGTCTGGTTGTCGCGAATAAGAACGAAACTCGCTCCCGCGATGCCGGCGTCGGCCACCTCCCGCCGGAATTGCTCACGAAACGATGCGAATTTGTCAGTCTGTGCCGATGTCATTGCTGCAAGAAATATCAGTGCGAAAAGTACGCGGACAACTCTCATATCACTTATGTTTTATATCGACGGCAAGCCGCGCCGGGCCTTTCAACTCAATCACGCGGTACTTATTCGGCGACGAAACGCCCAGCACCCATTCGACGTCCGCTTCAAAGTCGCACGCCGACTTTGCCTCTAGAATTATCGGCAGCCCGGGCTTGATCTCGCGCGACGGAAGCGTCGGTTTGCCCTCGTCCGTATGGGCTGCCGCGGGTGTGAATCTGACCTGCAGCCAGGCGTCACCGGCAAGCGGGACCACGTCGCCGGATCCGCATGAGCGTACGGGTTTGTCGATGTACTCGATGTGATAGCCGGGCAGTTCCGCCCCTGCGAACTCAAAGACGATGCGGTCATAATTGCCATGCCGGGCCGTTCGGATCTCCCGCAATATCGCGGTGCCTTTTATATCGGGATTGGGCTTGTCCGTGTTTCCTCCCGTTCCCGCAAAATCGGCAACGTCCGGGCTTTCATCTACGGGTGCCGGAGTCGGCGTCTTGGGTGGAGTCGTTTCGGCGGCCGCCTGCTCGGCCGGCGTCGCTTGCGGCGAAGTGTTCGATACGGTTCCGCCACTGCAAGCCGCCAAAAACGCCATCGCGGATATCAGCAAGGTTCTTTTCACGAACGCGATTCTAACCTATTATTCGATTCGAATCAGCCCTTGCCGATCGCAGAATACTTCCATGGTTATACGGTGCGATTCGACATCATCCAAGGCTATTCCGCATTTACGCACCTGCGCGGTAAACTAATGATGAGTATTTTATGAGCGTTTACGAAGGATTGTCCGATATTCAGCAGTTTGCCGCGCGTGTCATCGCCGACCACGCCCGCTCGACCGCATTCTCCATCGCCGACGGCATTCTGCCCGGCAACGAGGGCCGCAATTACGTGCTCCGCAAGATAATGCGCCGCGCGATCTATCATGGCCGCGAGCACCTCGGTTTCAAAGAGCCGTTCTTCTACAAGGTCTGCGACTTTGTTGTCGACCAGATGCACACCGCGTTTCCGGAACTCGCCGTCCAACGCGATTTCATCACGAAGATGGTGCGGCTCGAAGAAGAGCGGTTCGGCAATACGATGACCGTCGGGCTCGGAAAACTCGGCGAACTCGGCATTACTTCGGAAACTACTGCTGACGCCGAGCTGTTTCCGAAGATCGCGAAGCTCTACGATACCTACGGTACGCCCCGAGACCTGATCCGGGTTTACCTGGAAGAAAAGGGGATCGTTTTCGAAGAGGACGATTACAACAACCGCTTCGAAAAGGCTTTGCAGGACCTGCAGAAGCAGTCCGGCATCGGGCAAACGCAGCGTAAGTCCGAGATCTCACCGATCTATGCCGAGCTCGTCGAGGCGGTCGGAACTTCCGTATTTCACGGATACGATGCGACCCGGGTCGAGGAATCCGAGGTCATTGCGATCGTAAAGGGCGACACGCGAGTGGATTCGATAGGCGAGGGCGAAGAGGGACTTATCGTACTTCGCGATACTCCGTTCTACGCCGAATCCGGCGGCCAAATGGGCGACAGCGGTGTGCTGTTCAATACGGAAGCTAACCTAAAAGTATTCGATACGTTCTCGCCGCTCTCGGGGCTGATACTCCACAAGGCAAAGGTCGAGAATGGTTCGTTAAGGGTTGGAGATAAGGTCTCAGCTATCGTTGACGAGTTTCGTCGCGATGCTACGCGTCGAAATCATACGGCTACACACCTCGTCCACGCCGCATTGAAGGAAGTTCTCGGCACGCACGTAAAGCAGGCGGGCTCGGTCGTTGCACCGAATTACCTGCGGTTCGACTTCACGCACTACCAGCCGATGAGCGATTCGGAGATCCGGGAAGTCGAAGACCTGGTGAATCGGTACATTCTGCAAAACGAACCGGTATCCACGAACATGATGGCTCTTGAGGAAGCGATGCGTTCCGGTGCCGTTGCGATGTTCGGCGAGAAGTACGGATCCGAGGTCCGCGTCTTAAGCGTCGGTGACGGCAAGTTCTCGATGGAGCTATGCGGTGGTACCCACGTCCGTGCGACCGGCGATATCGGCAGTTTCAAGATCACCGCCGATGAGGCGATCGCCTCAGGCGTCAGACGCATCCGCGCGATAACGGGTTTTGATGCGTTCGAGCGATTCCGCGAGGATGAACTCCTGATCGACCGCTCGCTAGAAGCTCTGAAAACGCAACGTGATAACCTCCCCAACGCCATCGAACGCCTGCAGGAAGAGTTGAAGCGCACTCGCAAAGAGATCGATGAGCTGAAACTTAAGATCGCGACCGGTGCGGCCGGAAACGGCGGCGGTTCAGATGAGGCCAGGGAAGTGGCGGGCGTAAAGGTGCTCGCAAAAGTCGTCGATGGCCTTGATGCGAATGGAATGCGTCAGCTTTCCGATACCTTGCTCGCAAGACTCAAGTCGGGCGTCGTTATACTCGGCCGCCGCGACGAAGGAAAGGCCGGGTTGATCGTTCGCGTTTCTGATGACATTAAAGACAAGGTCAAAGCCGGCAATGTCGTTAAAGAGATCGTGCCGATCCTCGGCGGCAAAGGCGGCGGCCGCCCCGACATGGCAGAAGGCGGGGGGCCTGAGTCAGATAAACTCGAAGAAGCCATCGAAAGCGGCTTCAGATCGATCGAAGGCATGCTCGCCTGATGGTGGCAATTTATCCCGTTTAGTCAAAACCTCAAATTCCCTATCTTGCAGGCATCGATTTTAGATGCCTGCAAAAGCAACCGTCTTAACACTCCGAAGCGTCTTACGGCCACACTGGTATTCAACTCGGTGACGGCAGCAACTTATTTGACCGAGGTCAGAGAATAGTCAAATTCTTCGAACCTTTTCCACCAGTAAGCGTTTAATAGATATAGTTCGATGTTTGAACGCCGTGCCTCACATGTTTTTGTCACAAATGTGAAATGCACGGTGTTTTTAATTTGCGAGGGTGAAACGGAGCTTGAAAGATGTATGCGGGAACTCACATCGGGCGTTACGAGATCCGTTCCAAGATCGGCGAGGGCGGTATGGGCGAGGTCTATGAGGCCCTCGACAGCGAACTGGACAGAAATGTTGCGATAAAGATCTTACCTTTCGAGTTCACAGAAGATGAGGACCGTCGAAGCCGTTTTCGACAGGAAGCAAAGGTCGTCTCCGCACTTAATCACCCTAATATCCTAACGATCTATGAGATCGGCGAGAACGAGCATGGCAGTTACCTTGCGACCGAACTCGTCGAGGGCCGCACGCTGCGAGAGGTCCTGAAAAGTGAATCGCTCACGCTTCCCCGCATTCTCCGGATAATTGAACAAACGGCAAATGCGCTGACCGCCGCGCATCAGGCTCATATCGTCCACCGCGACATCAAGCCTGAGAACATCATGGTCCGGCCCGATTCGATTGTGAAGGTGCTCGATTTCGGCCTCGCAAAGTCGAAGCTTACGCTCGCGGGCGACAATGCCGACAACAAAACGATCCCCGGAACAGTAATGGGAAGCGCCCGTTACATGTCTCCGGAACAGGCCCGCGGCCTCGAGGTCGACGAGCGGACCGATATCTGGAGTCTGGGCGTCGTACTGTATGAAATGCTCATCGGCAATGTTCCCTTCGCTGGCGAAACAACAGCCGATACGATCGCTGCGGTTGTCTACAAAGAGCCGGTTCCGCTAACCGAGTTTCTGCCAAACGTGCCGCCCGAACTGAACAGGATCGTCCGTAAGGCTTTACAGAAAGACCGTGAAGAGCGGTATCAAAGCGTCAAGGATCTTGCTCTCGATATCAAGGATCTGCTTTATGCAATCGAGCATTCGAACAGTGGAGAGCGGGCCGGGTACGTCATCTCAAACCCGAGCTTTAGCGAGAGCCCGACGATGATCCACAGAACGGTCAGCAGCAACCACCCTACTGACCCGAACACTGCCTTGACGTCTGTTTACTCGGCTAAGGTTTCAGCTCCGCACCGCAGCGGCCGACGAACTGTCTTCGCTTCGTTCGCTGCGATCGCGATCTTTGCCGTTATCGGATCAGTTTTTTATTCGTGGCTTGCGGAGCCGGCGGGCCTTGCGGAGGCGGCATTTCAGCGTCCGCAGATCTCGCGTATCAATACTGACGGCCGAGTAATGATGCCAGCGATATCCGCTGATGGAAAATACGTTGCCTATGTAAGCGGCGAGGTGGGAAGTCGTAGCCTGGTAGTGCGTCAGGTGGCGACCGATAGCACGATTACTCTCTTGCCGCCCACCAACCAGAACCTGCAAAGCGTGTCTTTCTCGCCGACGGGCGATCATGTTTATTACACGCTGATGTCGAGCGATGCGGGGATCAGTACGCTCTTCCAGGTTCCGACGCTTGGCGGTACGCCGCGACGTTTGATCGAAGACGTAGACAGCCCTGTGACGTTTTCGCCCGATGGCAAGCAGTTCGCGTTTGTTCGCCATATACCGAAAACGAACGAAGATACGATCGTAGTCGTTAGTGCCGAAACGCTCGAACAACAGTTGCTGCTCAACAGTGAGACGACAGGCTACGATTTCTTTGTTCCTCGGCTTGCGTGGTCGCCCGATGGGCGAACGATCCTTACCGGTGCCGGCCTTCGGCAGAGCGGTTTTATAACGCGGACCGACGTTGTTGAGGTTGCTCTTGATAGCCGTGAGATACGGCCGATCAAAATGCGGGAGTTCTTTACCGCGGCGAATTTCGCCTGGCTCGCGGATGGATCTGGCTTTGTGTTTACGGGCCGCGTTGATCAAAACGATGCCGCTCAGATCTGGCTGGCAAACTACCCCTCGGGCGAAATGCACAAAGTGACGAACGACGTTAACGATTACGTCGATCTCGGCATCGCGGCCGACGGCCGGACGATCGTTACGACCAAGGGCGATGCTATGGGTTCGATCTGGAAACACACCCCGGCGGACCGATCGTCCCTGCAATTGACCTCGGATAGCAAAAGTATCGAAGGTAAAGCCGGGATCGTGCAGCGGGACGACGGCTCGATCGTATTTACACGTCACGACGGCAAGGAGACCGATCTCTGGGTCGCCGACGCCGATGGAAAGAACGGCCGGGTGCTTTTGCAGGAGGCTGGTTATGCGGTTGATCCGGTAGTAACGCCGGACGGAAGGTACATTATCTACAATCTGCAGAAAGACCGCCGCTCACGTATTTGGCGGGCACGGGCGGACGGTTCCAACCCTGTCGCGTTAACGGAAGACAATGCAGATCTCGCGGATTTCAGTCCGCAAGTGACCGCTGACGGCCGTTTCGTCATCTTTCAGCGAAGGGCATCAGGTGATGAGCGTTTCCGTTTGATGAAAGTGCCTATCGAAGGTGGACCGGCAGAGCTTTTCTACGAAGATGCTGATCGCGGCGTATTCAATCCGCGCATCTCGCCTGACGGAAAAAAGATCGCGTTTGTGTCCTACGATCTTGCGACATTTGCCAAGCAGCTGAATATTGGGGCCCTGAACGGTTCGACACTGGAAAAACTGACTGCGACGATCGAACACAGTCTTATCAATGGGTTCACGTGGTCGCCTGACAGCAAGGACCTGACGATACTCACTAACCGAAACGGCGCCATGAACCTTTGGCGTCAACCGATCAACGGCTCTCCTGCCGTGCCGATAACCGATTTCAAATCGGGCCGCATCTTTAACTTCCAGTGGTCCAGGAACGGCAAAGATCTGTTGATCGCTCGCGGCACTGTAAATACCGATCTGATCCTTATCCGCGACAGCGGCCGCCCGGCCGTGACCGAGGAGGTCGCATCGAGGCGTTCCGGAATCATCCCGGATATTTTCTATTGGATCCGATCGGCCTCAACCCGCGGCCGCAACGAATTCGGCAACACCCGCTATTAGTCGTTGAACCTCGTTCTCGGTCGTGTAGAAACTGCAACCGACGCGGACGAGGCCCTGCTCAGTGATACCGTACCGTTCAACGACCGTCGACGCGTAGAAATCCCCGTGCGAAACGAACATCCCGCGTTCCGCAAGGAAACGGCTGACCTCTTCCGAGCGGTGATCTCCGACCGTGAAGGAAACGAGAGACGTGCGTTCGCAGTCGGTCGGCGGCCCGTAAACGCGGACACCGGGAATCTCGGAAAGGCCGCTCCAAAGCGTTTGAACCAACTCAGCATCCTTCCCATGCAGAAAGTCGAACGCATCGCGGAGCCTTTCCCGCCTTGTTTCGCCCATGCCCAGTGATGCGATGAAATCAACTGCTGCGGCCGCTCCGACAATGGATTCATGGCTCTGCGTGCCGGTCTCGGCCCTGTCGGGCCGATGATTCGGAGCCGGCCGTAGCTTCGGAAAATCGATCGTTTCGATCAACTCCTTTCGCCCGAATAATATGCCGATGTGCGGCCCGTAAAATTTGTATGCCGAACAGGCGAGAAAGTCGCAGCCGATTCCCCGAACATCAACGAGGTTATGTGGAGCAAAATGCACCGCGTCCACGAACGTCAAAGCACCGGCTTTGCGAGCAGTCGCACATGCGGCCCTAATGTCGCTGATCGTTCCGATAGCATTTGAAGCCGCGCCGATCGCAACAAGTTTCGTCCGCTCGTTCAAGAGTCCGGGCAGCTCGTCCAACATTAGTTGCCCCGACTCGGTATCCATCGGCAAAACACGGATGATCACGCCACGGTCGGTTTCCAGCGATCGCCAGGTATCGACATTCGCGTGGTGATCGAGTTCGGTGACCACGATCTCATCGCCTGCTGAAAACTGCCGGCCGAGTGCCCTGGCTAGGTGGAACGTGATCGTCGTCATGTTCTGGCCAAAAACGACCTCGTCAGGGCTGCAGTTGAAAAAGTCTGCGAAAGCGGCACGGGAGTCGGCAATCATTTCGTCGGTCTCGTCGCTTGTCGGATAGCCCCAATGAGTATTCGCGTTGTGATTGAAGAGATAATCGCTCATCGCTTCCACCACTTCTCGCGGTACCTGCGTGCCGCCCGGGCCGTCGAAATAAGCCACGGGGAAGCCGTTGTGCTCTCGTTCGAGGGCGGGAAATCTTGACCGGATATCGTCCAGTGACGGGTGGTTTTCTGTCGTTTGCGCCTGCATATGTTTATCGGGGTAAAGTGGCCTCGTTATTTCAGAGACACTTTACCCCAATACCTTGCCGGCTACAAAAACTCATCGGTCAGGCGGATGCGGAAAAGCTTGGTTCGCCACAGTTCGCGATCGCCGAATCGTGTACCTCGGCGACTTGTTCCGGCCGCTCGACGTTCTTCTGAAAAGTAACGAGTGCGACGGAACCGACCACAACGGCCGCTCCGGCGAGCACGGTCGACGTCAGCGTTTCGCCGGCCAGGCCCCAGCCGAGGAGCACCGCGACGACAGGGTTTACGTAAGCGTAGGTCGCGACCATCGACGGCTGTGCGTTCTTGAGTAGCCAGCTATACGCCGTAAAGCCGACAAGCGATCCGAAGACCAGCAAGTAAACCATCGCTGCCCACGACCGAGCTGAAACGGCCGTGATGTCAAAGCTCAGCATTTCGCCGGTCAGCAGGCTGACCACAAGGATCACCGCTCCGCCCGCCATCATCTGCATGCCTGCGGTCAAAAGCGACGACTTCGGCACCGGAGCCTTGAGGCCGTAGATGGAGCCTGTTGCCCACGACAACGCCGCGCCGATGACCGCAAGCGTGCCGATCATCTGCCCGTAACCGCCGCCGAACACGCCGCCTTTTGATTGGCCGACGATCAGGAGCGATACGCCGATGAAGCCGACCAACAAACCGAGCGTTACACGCATGCCGGGCCGGCCGTGCTTGAGCCAGAGCCAGCTAAGTATGACGATCCAGAAGGGCTCGGTCGCGACCAGCAGGGCCGCGAGGCTCGAGGAAATATAGTGCTGGGCAAAGACCACCAGTCCGTTGCCGCCGAGCAATAGCAGCGTGCCGACTATCAGGCTCGTTTTCCAATGTTCACGGCGGGGCATTTCAAAATCGGCTGACCGCGTGGCTGCCAAAAACAAGATCGAACCCGCAAGAAAGAATCTCGAACCCGCCATTAAAAACGGCGGCAATGTTTCGATCGCGTATTTGATCGCGAGATACGTCGAACCCCAAACAAGATAGACCGCCGCAAATGCCGCAACGAGCAACAGCGTCTTTTTCTCGATCCCGAATGTCCCTTTCACGTTCGTCATGAGCTTACTTCACCTCACAAACCGTCAGCTCTTTTTCGCCCGGCTTTTCTTCGTTTCCACCTCGCACGACCCTTCATCAAGCGGGAGTGCCGTGGTTTCCTTTATTGTCTGCAGCACGATCGTCGTTCTGGTCGAAAGAACATTGCCGATCGGCTTCAGCTTTTCTCTCAGCAGACGGCCGAGTGCCTCGGGGTCTTTCGTCTTTACCTTTAAGAGGTACGAATCGTCGCCCGCGACATCGTGGACCTCAAGCACTTCCGGGATCTTTGCCAATTCAAGATCGGTGCCGTCGAGGCATTCCTTCGTTTTAACGAAGACGAATGCCGTCAACCCGCATCCGACCGAGCCTGAGTCGATCGTCGTCGCATATTCGCGAATAACCCCGCGTTCTTCGAGCTTTCTCAGCCTTTCGAGCACCGCCGACGGGGCGAGTCCGACCTGCCGAGCGATCTCGGCATTTGCAATCCTCGCGTCTTGCTGAACAATTTCAAGTATCTGTCTGTCAATTTCGTCAATCATACGTATTCAAAGACAATATGCAGAATAATCGTCGGCAACGACTTTGTCAAGCAGAATTTTCGACGGTGATTTCCAAAGCCGGCCAAACCTAAATCGTCTCGTCTCAGCGCGCGCATGCCCCTTTTGAGACGGCATGAGACGGCCGTGAGACGGTTCTGAGACGGCCGTGAGACGACCATGAGACGCTCGTGAGACGGTCCTGAGACGACCGTGAGACGGTTTTGAGACGAATTTGGGGATTCCAGATTCCAAATTCCAGGTTCCGGATCTTTCACGTCTCAATTCTCAATTCTCATTTTTCATTTATCTTTGCGGTTCTCTGCTCCTTTGCGGTCCTTTGCGTCACGATCTTAAAACCGTACCGCAAAGAGCCGCAAAGCAAAGACGCAAAGAGCCGCAGAGATCATGAAACCAGTAACCAGTTTTCAGTTGCCAGTTCCCGGTAAAGCTTCGCTCTTCACTATTTACGATTGACGATTCACTATTCTCGACTCCTGCTTTTCAAAGAGCATCCGGCTATCGAGATCCGCCGGCAGCGGAGCAACAGTGTGCCATGTATAGGATACTGTGTCAATAGCGATATATCGCAGGTTTAGGCTGCCGGCATTGTCGCGCGTTTCGGGCAAAAAAGAGGGCCCGGCACTAAGGCCTGGGCCCTTTCCGCATTAAATTGCTTGCGGCAAGTTACTTTACGTACACATTCGGCACAGCACGGTCTGTCGGGGCTCCGAACTGTTGGATCAGGATGCCGGCTGTTGAACGTTGGATGTACCAGTTGGTGTCCGACGGGCGGAAGACTGCAGCATCATATTTGCCGTCGCCGTCGTAGTCGCCGGGTGCGGGGACGTCCGTCGAGCTTCCGAAGGGGAACGAATAGAACGAGGTGTCCTCGCTTCGGAGTACATACCACGTCCCGTTCGAAGGCCGGAAGAACGCAAAGTCGGCCTTGCCGTCGCCGGTGTAATCACCGACGACCGTCTTGTCAGTTGACTGCCCAAAGGCGAATGCACGGTTGCCGCCGTCAGACGACCTCAGGTACCACCATTCACCCATGCCCGATTCGCCAAGCGGCCTGAAGATCGCGAGATCGGCCTTGCCGTCGCCGTCAAAGTCGGCCGGGACCGGCCGGTCGGTCGAGTTGCCGAAACTGGTGACCGTCACCTGGCCATTGGAAGATCTCTGGATGAACCACTCGCCGGTCGAAGCCCTGAAGACGGCTGCATCGGCCTTCCCGTCGCCGTCATAATCAGCCGGCACCGGAGTATCGGTCGCGGTACCGAACGGGAACGAGTAGAACGAAAAGTCCGAACTCCGCTGGATGAACCACTCGCCGTTGCGATAGAAAGCGTTGTCCGTCTTCCCGTCGCCGGTATAGTCAGCCGGCACCAAAACATCCGTCCCAGCCCCGAACTGGAACGCACGGTTTCCGCCATCACTCGACCGCAAGTACCACCACTCGCCCGGCCCAGGCTTGAACGAAGAGATATCCGTCTTCCCGTCCCCGTCAAAATCGTACGGTGAACCAAATCGGACCTCGTTCTGCCGAAGCTCATACGCTCCGATGTCGGCGATCGAATCACCAGTGCCATCGCCGTTCTGGGGGCGGGCAATACCGCGTTGATCTGTCGCCGCAACATTCGCGGGATCACCCGCGTCAATCGCCGGCGAGCCTTCCAAAAGTGAATAGGTGCGGGTTGGCCCGCCATTCAAAGCCAAAGGGCCGAGCATCGGATCTTGCCCGTAAATATTTCCGGTGGTGACGTTTACGATCGTAGCTCCGGCGATATTCTTGATCAAGTTATAGCCAAGCGAATTCAATGCGCTTCGCGTACGTATGTCGGGTTCGGATGCTGCGACATTGTTAGCAATTATTGTATTCCGAACAGATTGCTGACCACTGTCGGACACGCTGTCTATCCCGAATCCCCCGCCGGCACCATTGGTCCTGTTATTAACGATCGTCGAGTTTGAAATATGGACCTGGTCGGCAGTACCGCCGGGATTAACGTCCGCGATACCGCCGTAACCGAGGTCAGCGAAGTTCGAGGAAACGGTGCTGTTATCTAAATTTAACGCTCCCTGCACATAAAAGCCGCCGCCGTAGCCCGCACTCGTTCCGATGCCGGCATCCCTGTTGGCTCGGTTACCGCTGATCGTCGAGCCCGTTACGGTCACTCTTCCCTCGCTGCGTATGTAAAACCCGCCGCCTGTGCCAGCGTTGTCATTGTTGGTATTTGACGTGTTATTAGAAACGGTCGAATTGGTCATCGTGAAGTTACCGATGGTGTAGATGGCCCCGCCGGAATTGACCGCGCTATTGCCGTTGAAGACCGAATCGGCGACCGTGACGGTCCCGCCCGCCGAGATCGCGCCGCCGCTTCCCTGCCCGCTTTGTTGAGCGTTCGGCCCGGACGCGCTGTTTCCAAAAAAGCTCGCACGGGTTACGTTGAGCGTCCCGCCGCCTGATATCGCGCCGCCGCCATCCAACCCGGTATTTGCGGTGAATATGGAATCACTGATATTCATGGTGCCGCCGCGGTTCCTGATGGCGCCACCGCCGCCGCTGCCGCCGATCTCTGCATTGTTTGTGAAGGTCGAATCAGTGATCGTAACCGTTCCTGAAGAGTTTTGATGGATCGCACCGCCGCCTTGTCCGGTAGCGCTGCTGCTGTCCGCGATGTTGCCGGTAAAGGTGCAGTTGGTTATCGTGACATCCAGGCCATTGATGCCGATCGCACCGCCGTAGCCGGCAGAATTAGAAATAAACGTCGAATTTGTTACCGATAAGAGTGTCGCACCCGTAGCGTGAGTGATGCCGCCCCCAAGAAAGACTCCATCGTTCAACGTGAAGACCGAATCCATCACCGTTAGCGAACCCTCGTTGACGATCGCCGCCCCGGTCGCCGAACGGGTGAACTTAATGCCGCTTACCGAAACCTGATCGGCAGTTTCAATGTGCAGTATCGACGTAACATTGTTGCCGTCGATGGTCAGGATGCCAGCCCCGGGACCGTTGATCGTCAGCGTGTCAGCCGAGTTCGCCGGATTGAATACAACTACAGTTGCCAGAACGATCGTTTGTGGAGAGTTGAAAGAGGCGTCAAAAACTATAGTGTCCGACCCGGCTGACGCATTTGCGTCGATGACCGCTTGCCGAAAGCTGCCGGCACCGCTGTCGTTCGTGTTCGTGACGGTGAATGTCGCCGCGAAAACAGTCGGGGCCGCCAACAATAATACGGTTGCGAAGAGGGCTGAGAGAGCCGGTTTGAATTTTAAATTTATACGCATGTTGTGTGGTTCCTTGTGACTTTTTGTTCTTCGTCGGTTAATGCGGTAAACAGCGGTGATGTGAGACAAAGTTTTTTCGAGGGTGTCTAAACCGACCAAGCGTGATCGCCGTTATTCGGTGACGCTGAACAAAAAAAGGCCCTCCTGATCGGAGGGCCGAGCCGGCGGAAGGTAATGCAAAATTCGCCGGTAAGACTTCGGAGGGCACGGCACGCTTACTTAAAAGCGTTGGAGAGAGGGGAAATCCCTCCGGGCTTTATGTCGGTGATGCCGCAGGGTGGTCAGGTTCTCGGGAGAGTTTCGATCACCCGAACGGCCTCCTTGTTGTGACATGCGGCGAAAGGTGGAAAGGTCGGACATATTTTTTTGAGCGGGCGATGGACGGCCGATAAAAAAGCTTGGTGTGAGGCGTGCATTGGGTTAACATTCCTTCGTTCAACCTCAAGAATATCGCTATGCAAAACGAACGAACTGCGGAGATCACTCAGATCCTGCAGGATTGGAACTCCGGAAACGAAGACGCCAAGGAACGACTCGTGCCGTTTGTCTATGACGAGCTGAAGCGTCAGGCGAGGATACTGATGTCCCGAGAAAGGCCGAACCATACGCTTCAGCCGACTGCTCTCGTGCACGAGGCATTTATGCGGATCGCCAAGCAAACGGGCATCGAATGGCAGAACCGGAGCCACTTTTATGGGATCACCTCACGTCTGATGCGGCAGATACTTGTCGACCACGCACGGACGCACGCTGCCGATAAGCGCGGCAGCAACGCAATACATTTTTCGGTCGACGATGTCGATATCCCGATCGAGGAACGCGCCGATTCGATCCTGATCGTCGATCAGGTGCTCGATCGTTTGTCCGCGATCGACGAGCACCAGGCAAAGGTCGTCGAGATGCGGTTCTTTGGCGGGCTCAATAATGCGGAGATTGCGGAGGCACTTGGCATCTCGGAGCGTTCGGTCGTCCGCGAATGGGGATCTGCACGGCTCTGGCTGTTTCGCGAGCTGACGCGCAAATGAATTTTGTTGGCTTGATCCGTGGCCGGACTACGCATTCAGGTTATAGATAAGAATATCGTCTCGCCCAGGAACCTATGCGATCGGAAGATTGGAAAAAAGTAAAAGAAGTTCTCGCGGATGCGCTTGAACGTCCAGTTACGGAAAGGCAGGCATTTCTTGACGCTCAGAAATTGTCTCCGGAACTCCGGATCGAAATTGAAACCCTGCTCGCCTTTGAGGAAGGATCAGAAGGCGTGATGCAGCTCTCTGCTGTCGAATTTGCAAAAGACCTGCTGGACGATGCACCGGAAAGCAAATTGATCGGCCAGACGATCGGAAGCTACCGAATCATTCGCGAGATAGGTTACGGCGGAATGGGCGTCGTGTATCTCGCCGAGCGAGCCGACGGGAAGTTCGACCAGAAAGTGGCGCTCAAGCTGCTCAAGCGAGAACTTAATACTGCGGCGCTTCGCCGGCGATTCGAGCAGGAACGCGCGATCCTGGCTTCGCTCGAACATCCGAATATCGCGCGTCTTCTGGACGCCGGGGCGACCGACGATCAGGTGCCTTTCATCGCAATGGAATACGTCGAAGGACTGCCGATCGACGTTTTCTGCGACAAATACGAGCTAAGCCTGAGCAAGCGGCTCGACCTTTTCCGCACGGTCTGCGCAGCCGTGAATTTTGCCCACAGAAACCTCGTCGTTCACCGTGACCTAAAGCCGTCGAATATCCTTGTGAATGAAGACGGGATGCCGAAACTGCTCGATTTCGGAATCGCAAAGGTGCTTTCGGAAGAATTCCAGGCTCTTGGCGCAGCCACAGTGACCAACCTTGGCGTGATGACGCCGAGCTACGCCTCTCCTGAACAGCTGCGCAACGAAAGCGTAACGACCTCAACGGATATATACTCGCTCGGTGTAATACTTTACGAAGTGCTAAGCGGACGAAGGCCGTTCGAATCGCAGGAGTCCGACCTGAAGGAGATCTATAACGCGGTCCTGGAGGTTGAACCGCGGCCGCCCTCCGACCTTTCCGAGACCATCTCGCGGGAAGTGCGGTCGCCAACCGACGAAGTCACGGAATCGCTCCCAGTGAAGTCCGAGGATGAGAGCGGTATGACAGCGTCGTCACGGCCGAACACGGATGGACGGATGATCAAGGCCACCGTTCCGGGCGGGCGCAGCATCAGCTGTCTCTTATACACA
>JAUCQE010000009.1 GCA_030372865.1 Pyrinomonadaceae bacterium | reverse complement strand
GCGCGGTGTAACGTATCTTCGCCGGAAACGCCTCCACTAAATAAGCCGCGATCGGGCCATATACCATCGTCACCCACAACACCTGCACGAAAACCAGCAGAATTAGCATCCACGCGGTCTTGTTTGTAAGAAGGTCGCCGAGCGATGTGTAAGGCAGCACCTTCGGCGCGGTGACGAGTTCGCCCGCTTCGTCGCGCGACTGCGGCGTGAGCTTGATCGCACCCGTGACCGGGTCTTTCTGCGACGCCGCGGTAACGACATTCGAACCTGCCGCAGACTGCATCGTCTGGTAGATCGGCATATACGTTACGAGCGCGAGCAGGCATCCTACGAGCATTATCCATTTCCGGCCAAGCCGGTCGCTAAGGGCACCGAATACGACGAAGAACGGCATCCCGAGCAGCAACGCGATAGCGACGATATAGTTCGCGGATGTCGTGTTGAGATTCAGTATCGACTGCAGGTAAAACAATGCATAGAATTGCCCGGTATACCAAACCACGCCCTGACCGGCCGTGGCACCGAAGAGCGATATCAGGACGCGTTTCAGGTTCTCCCATTTCGTAAAGGCTTCGACCAGCGGATTTGCCGAGGTCATGCCGCCCGATTTTATGTGCTGAAATATCGGCGATTCCTTCATCCGCAGGCGGATGTAGAGGGAAACGATCACCAGTGCGATAGATATCAGAAACGGAATTCGCCAGCCGCTGATCGCCCCTGTTTTGCCGGCGAATTGATCGGCCGACATCGAGTTCTGGACGATCAGGATGACGGCGAGCGAAAGGAAGAGCCCGAGCGTTGCGGTGATCTGAATGAACGATGTGTAGAATCCCCGGCGTTCGTCGGGCACGTGCTCTGCAACATAGACGGCGGCACCGCCGTATTCGCCTCCGAGGGCGAGGCCCTGCAGCACGCGGATCAACAGCAAGATTATCGGAGCCGCGTAACCGATCTGCTCAAAAGTCGGCAAAATTCCGATCAGTGCTGTCGCACCGCCCATTATCAGCAGCGTCACGAGAAACGCATATTTTCGCCCGACGATGTCGCCGATCCTGCCGAAGAAAAGAGCACCAAACGGGCGGACGACAAAGCCTACAGCAAATGTGGCAAGATAGGCGATGTAGGCAAATGTGTCGTTGCCGGGCGGATAGAAAAGCGGAGCGATGATCGCGGCGAGGCTTCCGAATATATAGAAGTCGTACCATTCGATCATGGTCCCGACAGCGGAGGCACCGATCACCTTCCAAACGCGCGCCTTCGAAACCTGATCGTTATAGAACGCACCGAGGTCCTGTGAGGTAGTCGTCATGCAAATTTGCTCCGTCGGATCTGCCCGGTAAAGCTGCAGTTTTGAGCATCCGGAATGGTCTTGGTCACGAAAACTGTTGTATTAAAGCAGTTTCGGGTTTTAATTACAAAGAGCACTCGCGAAGAGGCCGAATGAGATATACCAAAGAGACATTGATCAAAGCGTCGCCCGAAAGGGTGTTTGCGTTTCACGAACTTCCCGACGCCTTTGAGCGACTGGTGCCGCCGTGGGAGAACGCGAAGGTGGTGCAGAAGGCTGACATTTCCGTCATTGGGTCGCGTGCCGTGATCGAGCAAAAGATCTTCGGCGTCGTGCCGTCGCGATGGGTTGCCGAGCATACTGCCTATGACCCGCCGCGGATGTTCGAAGACGTTCAGATCGAAGGGCCTTTCGCAAGCTGGCGGCATCGTCACGTCATCGAGCCGCATCCTGAAGGAGCATTGCTCAGGGATGAGATCGATTTCGAGCCGCCGATGTCGATCATCGGCGACCTCGCCGCTCCGATATTCATCCTGCCGCGCATCGAGAAGATGTTCGATTACCGCCACAAGGTCACGAAAGAGTGGTGCGAGAACGAAGCGGCCGCCTGACATTAATTACGTGAACCGGCCTGTCTGTCTTATCATTACCTTGATGCTTACACATATTGTCTGCTGGAAATACAAGCCCGAGGTCACCGACGACCAACGCAACGACCACATCGCGATGCTGCGGGCTTTGCCTGCCGTCATACCGGACATCATCAGCTTTAACGTCGGGAGCGACATCCTTCAGCTCGACCGCTCGTTCGATACGGGCCTCGTCGCCGTTTACCCCGACCGGGCCGCACTCGACGCCTACACCGACCACCCCGAACACCAAAAGGTCGCCGCACTCGGCAAACAGATCGCGCAGCAAGTGGTCTCGGTCGATTTCTTCAACTGAGCTCACGTCAATAACCCGACTCGATCTAAAATCGTCTCGTCTCAGCGCGCGCAAGCGTGTTCTGAGACGACCTGAGACGGTGTGAGACGCATTTGAGACGGGTTGAGACGATCCTGAGACGGCATGAGACGCTCGTGAGACGGTCTGAGACGAAATTTGAAATTTCAGATCTCAAATCTCAGATCCCGAATCTCTCAATTCTCATCTCTCATCTATTTCCGCGTCCTGATACCGCCCTTGCTTACGCGCGGGCTTTCGCACGTGTCTTCACCTTCTCCTTTATCCTTCAGCCTTTCTCCTTTAGATGATAGAGGGTGCTTCAAACCAGCTACCAGTTGTCAGCTTCCAGCTCCCAGCACGCCTTAACTATTTACGATTTACGATTCAACATTCACTTTTTTCAAACAGCACCTCGCGGCGGGAACGCGAGAGAAGACGGGCAATAATACCACAGATGGCACAGTGGTGCAATGATAATACGCAACGGTCTCGAGCTTACTGCGCGTCTGTTTCGGAGTTTATACGTTCCAGCACGGACGGCTGCTGGCCTTCGAATTGTTGGTATTGCTTGAGGTCTTTTTCGGTGAAATCGACGCCGAACTGCAGGTTCTGGCAGTGCAGGCAGCCGTAGGCTCGGACGCCCCGCGTTCCTATGCCGAGCATGCTCTTCCACGTCGAGACATCGTCGAGCTTAAAGTTGACCCTCGACCCATTCGAGTCCAGGATCGTCCCGCTGACCAACGCCTCGCTTCCGCATCCTGAACATTTCATGATCGGATCTCCGTTATCGTGACTCGAAACTCGGCCCGAAGCCTTCTGACTTCCTTACTTTGCAGTTATACGCGACGGTGCCCTCAAAGCTGCAATCGCCGCCGAGGTTGTCCTGTATAAACTTGCACTCTGCGAATTCACACTCAACAAACTTACAGTCGGCAAACGAAGTTCCGCGAAAAGTGCAGTTAACGAAGACGCAATTCACGAAATTGACGATGTTGAAAATCCCCCAATACCAGTCGACATTCTGGAACGTACAATTCGCAAAATCTGAGGTCACATGACCGCCGTCCATTGAGAAACCTGAGAATTCAGAATATTTGAAATAGTCGTCCTCCCATGTAACGGAGGCAACATTCTCAGCGGTTATTTCCATTGATCGCATTTCAGCTTTTTACGAACTTCCCGGCCTAATCGATATTCCTCAGCCGCAACCTCAATGCCTGGAGTTTGATGAAGCCTTCGGCGGTACAGATTATTCGTTTTCGAACACTCGGTTGTAATCGACGGCAGAGTGGACGACGTGAAGTAGTTTAATGCCTTCTGCGACGGGGACGTAAAAAACAAGGTGTTTCTCAAATCCTTTTACTCGGCACATTCGGACGTCTCTAAGGCGAGCGTCTTCGAATGCCCTCGAGCTTCCGACGCCAGAGTTGTCTTTGAGAAAATCGAAGCAGGCTTCGCATGCGTCGAGGAACCGATCTGCAAGGGCGGGGTCGACCTCTTCGTAATATGCAGCCTGTTCAACGAGTTCGTTGAGGACCGCATCATCAAAAATGATCCTCATTTGCGCTTGCCGACGCGCTTTGCGAGTTCGTGCTTTACTTCATCGATAGAAAACTCACGGGCATCCGTAGCCTGAAGGCGTTCGAGCAAAACCCTTTCGAGTTTTGCCTCCTCACGGCGGCGCTGGTCATTTCGGATCAGTTCACGGATATACTCGCTGGCGGTTCCGTACTCGTCATGCTCGACCCGCTCATCGACATACGCCTTCATCGAAGCTGGGAGCGAGACATTCATGGTCGTTGCACTCATATTTTCACCCACCGCAATTTTCTACCTGCCTGGCAGATATTGTCAATATTTGCCACACCTACGAAGCTTTATTCCATATTCCTCAACCGCAGGCGCAATGCCTGGAGTTTGATGAAGCCTTCGGCGTCGTGTTGGTCGTAGGCGCCGGCGTCGTCTTCGAATGTTACGACGCGTTCGCGGTAGAGCGAGTTCGGCGATTTGCGGCCGGTGACGACGACATTGCCTTTGTAGAGCTTTAGCCTGACGTCGCCCGAGACGGTCTCCTGCGTTTGGTCGATCATCGAGCGGAGTATCTCGAACTCGGGTGCGAACCAGAAGCCGTAGTAGACCGATTCGGCGAACTTGGTCCCGAGGCTGTCGCGGAGCCGCATCACTTCGCGGTCCATGGTGATTGATTCGAGCGCGCGGTGGGCGGCCATCAGGATGGTGACGCCGGGCGTCTCGTAGATGCCGCGCGACTTCATTCCGACGAAGCGGTTCTCGACAAGATCGACGCGGCCGATGCCGTGCTCGCCGCCGAGGTAGTTGAGCTTTGAGAGCATATCGACGGCGCCGTATTTCTCGCCGTCTATGGCGACGGGCTCGCCTTTTTCGAACGTCAGGACGATCTCCTGCGGCTTGTCGGCCGCGGCCTCGAGCGACTTCGTCATCAGGAAGATGTCTTCGGGCGGTGCCGCCCACGGGTCTTCGAGGATTCCGCCTTCATACGAGATGTGCATCAGGTTGCGGTCCATCGAATAAGGCTTATCGGCTGTCGCCGTGACCGGAATGCCGTGCTGCTGGCAATAGGCGATCAGGTCCGCACGGCCCTTGAAATCCCAGTGCCGCCAAGGTGCGACGACCTTTATATCGGGCTGCAGCGCGTAATAGGTGAGCTCAAACCGCACCTGGTCGTTGCCCTTTCCGGTCGCTCCGTGGGCGACGGCGTCGGCGCCTTCCTTGCGGGCGATCTCGATCTGGCGTTTAGCAATAACAGGCCGCGCGAGCGAGGTGCCGAGCAGATAGACCCCTTCGTACAGGGCGTTGGCCTTTACGGCCGTCCAGACGAAATCCCTGACGAACTCTTCGCGCAGGTCTTCGACATAGAGCTTTGATGCCCCGGTCGCCTTTGCCTTTTCATCAAGGCCGGTCAATTCCTCGCCCTGGCCGACGTCGGCCGTGTAGCAGATGACCTCGCAGCCGTAGGTTTCCTTGATCCAAAGCAGCATGGCGGAGGTGTCGAGCCCGCCTGAGTACGCAAGAACGATCTTTTTGATTTCCTTCATTGTTTCAAAACATTTTATAGGTTTCGGTTATAC
>JAUCQE010000008.1 GCA_030372865.1 Pyrinomonadaceae bacterium | reverse complement strand
CGTAAGACTAAAGACCGTCAAGCAAAGGCCGGCCCAAACGACGGGGGCCTTTATGTGTAAATTCATTGGTAATCTTCCTGATCGAAAGCTGATGCTTGCTCCCTCAGCGGGCGCACGTGCGGCCGGAGGTGAGCGTGATCAAAGGATCGAAGACGCAAAGGCGCGATTAATCGTCGCCGGAGCGCGGGATCAACCCCTTATCGTTCGATTAGGAAAATTTAGGAGGCAGGTATGGAGGGGGAAGTGAGTTGAAAATCGAGAAACCGTTCTTCAACGGAATGGTGGTTCTTTCGATCGAGGACGATGTGACGTCGCTGGCGACGCTGGGGATTGCCACGGCATGGCAGAGGCACTCGTCGTTGCACGTGCCCGGAGCTTCGTGGTCGCTCTCGTTCTCGCAATTCGAAATGGACGTTCTCGATTCGTCGCGCTCGTCAACAGTAATCGTGACGGAAGCAGTCGACTGGTTCGCAGGCGGTGCGGCGTTCGTGCCGACCTCGCACAATGCCGGGCAGAAAAGCTCGATCGCGACGAGACCGAGCCAGAGAACGGCGACGCGTTTCCTGACGATCTTCCTGCGAATCAGTTTCAGTATGCCCTGCATCTATTCGGCTGGAACCATTCTAGGTTCCAACCTTTAATCGTAGTCTTTGCTTGGCTCTACTGTCAAGTTTTTGCCCACCGATCTAGTCTCTCGTCGTGTTAATCGCGTACATCTTACAACAGGCGGACACAAGCCGTATTTGACGGTAGTTGAATCCGCTTCCGGTTCGGAGATCCGCTACGTGATGTTGGTTAGGGTCTATGGCAAGACGAGCAAGAAAGAAGAGACGCGTTAAAATCCGGCTGAGCGCATCGGTTGTGAGACGCATTTGATAGCTGGCAACCCGAAACCGAAGCAATCTCACTAGCTACATCAACAGGCAAAATCCGACTATGCGTATGAGCATGCGTCGATCCACTCGTTTGACGAAAGGCTTCTCAAATAAGCTTGAAAGCCACGCTCACGCGATTGCTTGCACTACATGTATTACAATTCCTGTCGGATTCATAAGAACCTACGATGTATTCGGGCAAGGGCGGCGGGCATCATCGAAGCTGTGGGAGATGGTGGATATAGTTGCTTAGCTATAGAAAGCGGCGGCGAAGGAAAAAGGCCCTTACAAGTAGAGAATATGAAACGAGAAACCGGTCACTCTTCGGTCCGATTTCCTGTCTTCGAAATGTGTTCCGCGATACGTTGAGAGGACGGAACTCCGCCCGGATAGAGCCGTCAGGACGGTTCCGGGAAAGGCGGTTTGGGTACGGCCAAACCGAATATGCCTTTCCCATTCAGCAGAATTGTCGGAGTTGGATAGCCTGTTCGCGGATCGTCTGGCGGGAGCGTGGCTTGCTGAATAACTGTGTAGTCGGCAAAAATCTGGCCTTCCGCGATCGCGACCTTCAAGTTCTCCAGCATCACGGGAGTATTCTTACACCCTTCGCGAGTTAGAAACTCAAAATGTAGATGGTCACGAGTCGGATTCATTTCTATTTGCTTCCGCGAACAAGCAGAGAAAAAAAGCGCAACCATTAATACGAAAATTGTATGTTTCATGCGGCCACTGCTAGGTTAGCATTTCGGGCCGGAGCAATTTCAAGCTGACCCACTGCCCCTGTATTGGCGAACTGCAATATTCTGCGTCTTGCATACGACCTCCCTCGATCCGCAGGTTCGAAAAAAAGACGATGATCAGGTACTACTTTGGCTTCATCTCCTCCAGCCTGCGATCCATATCTCTAAGGAACCCCGTGACAACAGATGAGACCATATGCGGTCGCCGGGCTTCAGTTGCCGAAGTTTGGTTGATCGAAGCGGCCTCGGTGCGTTTCCTGCAAATTGATAAGGTTGGCGCCCCGCTCTATCCCAACCGAGCCTTCCTCCCCCGAGAACTGTTTCCCGATTCCCTGCACGCCGCTGAGCGCGACGATGCTGTCGGACGCAAATACTCGTTCAGCAATTTGCCGCGGGTGATCGCGGCTAGCAGAGTCCGCGTTCCCTTCGTTCCATATACACGATTCTAAACCTCCGCCCAGCGGCGAAGAAGGTTGTGGTAAACGCCCGTCAGCTGCACGACGGACGCGTCCTGCGGGTCCGCGGCGGCGAGCCGCTGTATCGCGGAGTCCATGTCGAACAACAGCGTGCGGCACCCGTCGTCGCGCACCATGCTCTGAATCCAGAAGAAAGAGGCGATCCTCGCACCCCGCGTCACGGGCGTGACGTGGTGCAGGCTGCTCGCCGGGTAAAGGATCAGCGATCCCGCACGCAGCTTCACCCGCTGCACCCCGTACGTGTCCTCCACGACGAGTTCCCCGCCGTCGTACTCGTCAGGGTCGGAGAAGAACAGCGTCGCCGAGAGGTCCGTGCGGATCTGGTCCCCGGTCACGCGCGAACGACGAATTGCGTTGTCGACGTGCGTACCGAAATTCATCCCGCCCTCGTAGCGGTTGAACAGCGGCGGGAACACCTTGAACGGCAGAGCCGCCGAGACGAAAAGCGGGTTCGCCGCCAGGGCAGACGCGATCAGACCGCCCATCTCGATCGCCGCGGGGTCATCCTCGGCGAGCTGCATGTTGCGCTTCGCGAGGCGTGACTGATGCCCCGCCGTAGCGTTCCCGTCTATCCACGTCGCCGCTTCCAGCCGCCGCCGGCATTCGGCAGTCTCCTCTGCGGTCAATACGTTAGGGATCTGTAAAAGCATACCTATAGTTTTGAGCTCCACCTTTAGTTGGCCCCGTATTGCCTAGAGACGTCTCTGGGCTACGAAAGCCACCTAAAGGTGGAACTCCAAGCCGCGAACTCCAAGCCGGGAACTCTAGAACCTGAAGCTGGAGCTGACCAGCAGCACCCGGCCCGCACCTGGGACGATGTGCCCGCCGCCGATCCGGTCGATGTAGTATTTGTCCCCGATGTTGTTCAGGTTCACCCGCAGATCCACATTCCGCGTCAGCCGGTACGAAGCCATCAGGTCCGCGACCCAGTAGGACTCGACGACGCGGGTGTTGATGTTGTTTCCGTAACGCGGCCCGACGTATCGCGGCCCGCCGCCGAAGAAGAGGCGGTCCCAACGGTACGTCGTCCAAAGGTTGAACGAGTTGCGCGGGGTGTTGATGAGCTCTTTGCCGAGCTCCGAGATCAGGACCCCATTGACATTCGTCGGGGGCGTATTCGAGCTCACGATCTCGCTGTCGAGGAACGTGTAACCGGCGAACACCTGCCAGTTTCGCGTGAAGTTGCCGGTAGCGCTCATCTCGATGCCCTGTACGCGCTGGTCGCCGTCGAGCGTCGGCGGTTCGCCCGCCACGAGGCTCGGCGTCCTCGCGTCGGTCTTGTCCACGCGGAAGGCAGCCCCGCTCAACAGCAGACGGTTCGCGAACAGCTCCCATTTGGTCCCGACCTCGAACGTGCGCGTTTTCTCCGGATCGGTTCGCGCGTCCGCCGGCGAGTAAAGCAGCCCCTCGAACGACGGGTTGGCCGAGGTGCCGAAGCTCGCATAGATGCTCCCCTCTTCGATCGGCTTGAACACGAGCGCCGCGCGCCCGCTGAGGATCGAGTCCACCCGATCGATCGGCACGAAAGCGTTCACCGGCGTCGTCACGACGTTGCGGCCCTCAACGTCGAAGCGGTCCCACCGCAGCCCGCCGATGAACTGCCATTTCTCGCCCAGCTTGATCGTGTCGAACGCGTAGGCCGCGAGCGTTTTGGCGGTCAGTTCCGGCTCGAGCGGGTTCACCGCGATGACGTCTGTGTATGGGTCCCAAGGGTTCGGGTCTAGCAGCGTCGTCGGGGAGTTCGGGGCGGTCCGCAACACGCGGCGGCCTTTTTCGTAGGCGTAACTGCCGCCCGTGACGAGCGAGTGCTGGATCTTGCCGGTCCCGAACCTGGCCGTCAGGTCGAACTGGTTGTCGAAGATGTCGTCGTTCGCGAGCCAGGCCCGCAGCTCGCGGTTGATCGTTGTGGCGTTGTTATTCGCGAACCGCGGCGGGGTCGCGATCGAATCACGTCGCGAATAGCCGTAGCGGAACTGGTTCCGGATCGAGAGATTGTCGTTGAAATCGTGCTCGAACCGGAAGGTCGCCAGGTCGGAACGCAGCTTTTCACGGTCCCTATAGATCAGGCCGTAGAACGTATCGCGGGGCACCGGTGCGGGCCGGTCGCGGAACGCGACGAGGACGTTGTTGGTCGCCGGCACCCACGGTATCCCGTAATCGGAAACGTTGTTCTGGTTGATGTGGAAGTAGCTCAAGGCGTACCGCGTGCGGCTGCCTAAACCCCACATCAGCGACGGGGCGAACCCGAAACGTCGCTGCTCGACCGCCTCGCGGTCCGGGAACTCCGAATCGTGGGCAAGGGCGTTCAATCGGAAAGCGACGGAATCGCCGAACGGCAGATTGACGTCGACGGTCGCGCGTTTCGTCTTGTCCGTCCCGCCCGTCAGAGTGCCCGCGAACGAACGCTGCAGCGTCGGCAGCTTGCTCACGAGGTTGATCGTCCCGCCCGTCGAGCCGCGGCCCGTGTAGGTGCTGCTCGGGCCCTTCACCACCTCGACCTGCTCGAGGTTGAACGGGTCGCGCGACTGCGCTCCCAGGTCGCGAACTCCGTCGATATAGATATCGTTTCGAGCCGTGAACCCGCGGATGGTAAGGTTGTCGCCCGCCGCGACCCCGCCTTCACCGGCGGTCATGGTGATGCCGGGGACATTGCTCAGCACATCGCGCAGCGTGGTCGCCCCCTGCTGCTCGATCGTCTCCTTCGCGATAACGTTGATGGTCTGCGGCGTGTCGCGGAGCTGTTCGGTGTGCTTCGGCGAGGAGATCTGGCGCACGCTGTCGTCGCGGATCTCCACCGAGGCTGTCTCTT
>JAUCQE010000007.1 GCA_030372865.1 Pyrinomonadaceae bacterium | reverse complement strand
GTGTATAAGAGACAGAAGAAATCTCGGCTAAAACCACACCTTCTCCACCTAAGTAAAGTGGGCGTTGTCTTTCGCTCAAAATGCAAGTTGGTCTATTATTCACAAGGATTTGCGGCAGCCCGCTTTTGAATGTACCAAGACCTAACCGATGAACAGATCGTCGAACTCGCGGTGTCGAACGACCCGGATGCCTTCGGCGTTATCGTAAAACGATGGGAGCGAAAGATATTTGCTCTCTGTTTCGGCATGTTAACTCGCGAAGACGAAGCCCGCGATGCGGCACAAGAAACTTTCATTGCCGCATACCGCAATCTGAAGAATTTCCGGGGCGAAGCAAAGGTCTCGTCCTGGCTTCATAGGATCGCGGTAAACCAGTGCTTGACCGTGAAGAGGCGAGCGAGGACGCGGTCGGAAGAGTTCCTGGACGACGAGCAAAACGAGCACGAGCGAGTTTTCGTTGCACCAACAAGGCTTTCGCCCTCAAATTCAACCGAAACGCAGGAGCGGCTCATTATCGTGAGGCAGGCGGTCGGTTCCCTCCCTGTTGAATTGAGACAGGTTGTTGTGATGAAAGAATTCGAGGAAATGACGTTTCAGGAAATATCTGAGACGCTCGACCTGCCGCTTAGTACAGTAAAAAGCCGCCTATATACGGCACTAAAGCAGCTGCGACTGAAGCTAGAGAGGCTGCCGATCGAGGTGTCCTAAAATGAAAGTGGACAAAACGGAGAATATTTGCGGATTCGCCGATGAGGCGCTGGCATATGTTTATAACGAGCTGCCCGCTGCGGCTCGCGATCGGTTCGACTTGCACCTTGTTCAATGCTCGCACTGCATCGACGAACTCGCAGAGCTTTCCTATTCATTCTATTCAGTACATGAATGGCGGCAGCTAGAATTCGATCCGCTGCCTACGCCGGTGTTCTCGGTTCCGATCGCAGAAGCCGCCCCGTCGCTCGCTGCTCGCATCAAGGCGGTGCTTTTCCCAACGCCCGCTCGGCTTGCGTTTGCGGGAGCTTTTGGGGCATTGGTAGTCACCGGCGTTATCGCATTCAACTTGATCGCCCGCAGCGACCAGGAGTTCGCGGCTGTTGTTGTTCAGGAGGCTCCTCTCCCGTCTGGCTTCGAAATGCAGCCTGCGACGTCGGGACCAACCGACGCTGTGAAAAATGAACGCGGCAATGGCCCGTTTACCGTGGTCGCCGCGCCCGTTGTCACTGAACGACCGGAGCGTATTGAACGCGGTCGGGTCGTTAAGCCGGTAAATCGCTCGACTGGAAGCAAAGACCGCTTAGTAGCTCCCCGTCTGACAGTTGCGGAAGCAGCGACGTCGTCGCCCCGCCTTAGCGACTTTGAAGATTCTCCAGACGACAGCCTTCGTCTGTCAGACATGCTAGCCGAAGCCGACGCACGTGATTAGTGAGGTGAAATACAAATGAGTGCCCGCATTATAAACGTATTGTTTCTAGTAACCCTATTACTATCACTTTCAGTTGTTGCCGCC
Source organism: Pyrinomonadaceae bacterium (assembly GCA_030372865.1). Classification (GTDB taxonomy): domain Bacteria; phylum Acidobacteriota; class Blastocatellia; order Pyrinomonadales; family Pyrinomonadaceae; genus OLB17. Next base: position 3,533 of record JAUCQE010000007.1, on the reverse strand, counting down.
GCCCAAGACGATGATGCGTTGCCAGGCTCCGGCGATCAGCCGATGCGCAGGCCGAACCTTTTTCGGGAGCTCGGACTTACGCAAGAGCAACGCGATGCGATCCGTAAGTATAACGAAGAGAATCGGCCGGCAATTCAGGAAGCACAACGCCGTGTTCGCGAGGCAAATCGCGAGTTGGATCAGGCGATCTACTCTGAAAAGGTCGAAGATTCTGTCGTCGAAGAAAAATTGAAGGCATTTCAAGGTGCCCAGGCTGAAGCGTCCCGCCTTCGTTTCAATAGCGAACTCGCGTTGCGGAAGATCCTTACTTCGGAGCAGCTGGTAAAGTTTGTCGCGATCCGGCGTCGATTTGCTGAGGCCAGACAGGAAATGCAGCAGCGCCGCCGTGAGGATCGGCCGATGCGAAGGTTAGATCGGCAGGGACAGCAGCGGCCTCCGGGCATCTAACAATTTAATTTAACAATTCTTGCAGCCGGCAACTCGTTACTGCCGGCTGCTTTTATTTGTCGTTTACGTCTTTTCATTGTAACCTTTACGGGAAATTCGAAACCGAATTGTCCGTCCGCCGCGAATGAATCCGATCCTCAAATTCATCTCTGAACTGCAGGACATCAGCGTACTGGTCTGGCATTCGTTCATTCGTCTTTTCAGCAGGCCGCGGTATGTCGGCGAGATAATTCGCCAGATGGACCTGATCGGCGTCGGCTCGTTGCCGATAGTGCTTTTGACGGGGTTTTTTACCGGCGCTGTCCTGGTGCTTCAGACATATCCCACGCTTGAGTTCTACAGTATTCAGAATGAATCCGGACGCTCGGTCGCAACTTCTCTAATTCGTGAGCTTGGCCCGGTCCTCGCCGCTCTTATGGTTTCTGGGCGCATCGGTTCTGCGATCGCCGCCGAGCTCGGTTCGATGGTCGTTTCGCAGCAGATCGATGCAATGCGTGCGCTGGGTACTGACCCGGTAAGAAAGCTCGTAACACCCCGGATCGTCGCCCTGGTATTCATGCTTCCGCTGCTGACGGTTGCCGCGGATATATTAGGACTCATCGGCGGCGGCGTGGTGGCGAATTTCCTTTTCAATCAGGAAGTGCAGGTATTCGTCGAATCGGTTCGCAACGGCATCTCGACCAGAGACATTCTCGGCGGGGTGATCAAGCCAATTTTCTTCGGGCTGGTGATCGGCAGTGTTGCCTGTCATAAAGGCTTGTCCACCACAGGCGGGACGGTTGGTGTCGGACGATCGGTAACGAATTCCGTGGTGATAGCCTCGATCTGGGTGATCATATTCGACTTCTTTATCTCTAAGGCACTGCAATACTTTCTCGACATCGGTCGCATTTAGAACTTATAATCGAGCAAATTTTATGCTGTCTGCGATGGACGACGAAACCTACGGGCCGATCGATGAGGAACTCGAACCGACCGACCTAGAGGATTCGTTCGACGAGCCGGATCGCGTAGCTCCGGTCATTGAATTCCGGAATGTCCACCTTTCGTTTGACGACAAGAAGATCCTTAACGGCATTAGTTTCACCGTTAAACGCGGCGAGACAAAGATCATCCTCGGCCGCAGCGGCGGCGGTAAATCTACGATCATCCGCCTTATACTGGGGCTGCTCAAACCGGATTCCGGCGAGATACTGATCGACGGCGAGGACATTACATCGTTCGACGAGCCGGAGATGATGCACGTACGGCAAAAGATCGGGATGGTATTTCAGGAAGGTGCTTTGTTCGATTCACTTCCCGTATATGACAACGTCGCGTACCGGCTGCAGGAACAGCACGTGGCTCCGGACGACATCGACCGCGAAGTGCGAAGAATGCTTCGCTTCGTTGCGCTGGAAGACGCGATCGAGAAGATGCCCGACGAATTATCTGGCGGAATGCGCCGCCGCGTTGGCATCGCACGGGCTCTTGTGGGCGATCCGCAGATCGTGCTATTCGACGAACCAACGGCCGGTCTCGACCCGCCGACCGCCCGGACTATCTGCGAACTTGCGATAAAACTGCGGGACCTGCAGGACGTTTCTTCGATCTTCGTAACTCACGAGATGAACAACGTGCGTTATCTATCGTCCGAGTATGCGACCGTCAATGAAGACGGTGAGGTTGTTTTTGAAAAGGAAGGAGAACGACTTTGTCTCATCAATACGAGTATAATGATGCTTAAGGACGGCGAGATCTTGTTTGAGGGCAGCGACGAGAAGTTTCAGCGGACGAGCGATCCATATATCCAGCGCTTTATTCACGGCAAGTAACACCGAACATAAATGGTACAAACCCGCAGATCATTGACCTTTAGCCAGCTACGCGTCGGAATTTTCGTGCTATTCGGGCTCCTCGTACTCGCGTTCCTCATTTTGAATTCCACCGGTGATTTCAATCCCTTCGAAAAGAAGTTAATCCTTCGGGCACGGTTCGCGGCCGCAGATGGGTTGCGGGACGGTTCCGACGTGCAGCTAGCCGGAGTACGGATCGGAAAGGTTAAAGAGGTCATTCTTCTGCCTCCGGATTCGCCGGAAGACGCAAAGATCGAGGCCGTTATGGCGGTCGACAGCGGACTCAGCGGGCGGCCCATTACCGAGAGGATCCGTACGGATTCAACGGCTCAACTAGTAGCCGTGTCGGTATTGGCAAACGACAAAACGATCAATATTTCACCGGGTAGTGCCAAGGGTGACCCCGTCGGCCCGAACCACATCCTCGAATCGAGCGAGGCGATCTCTATCAACCAACTGACAAAGACCGGTAATGACCTGTTACAGCAGATCAACAAGCTTGCCGTTCCGGCGAACGAGATACTAACCAAGGCAAATCGAGGTGAAGGCACGATCGGCAGGATCGTCAACGACGAATCTCTATATCAAAACCTCGATGCGACTGTTGCCGAGACAAAACTTACGATGGTCCGGCTGCAGAATACGATCGATAAGATCAACCGCGGCGAAGGCACAGCAGGACAGCTGATCAATAATCCTGAACTTTACCAAAACCTTAACAGGACGATCGCGCAGCTCGAGGCGATCTCGACCGATATCAAGGCGGGCCGCGGCTCCGCCGGTAAGTTCGTTACGGACGATGCCCTTTACAACGAGACAAGGGCTGCCGTTATCGACCTTCGTACCACGGCATCCAAGATCAACGCTATCGCGGATGATTTCAAATTAATAACCGGCGACCTCGTCGGCGGCAGCGGTTCGCTCGGAAAATTTCTAAAGGACGAGCAGCTTTACGAGAACGCGCGAGACACGCTTGCAAAGTTTAATGGGACGGCGACACGGCTCGAGGCACTGCTTTCCGATGCCCAGTCAGGGAAAGGCACTATCGGCAGGCTTGTCACCGACGAAACGCTTTACAACAACATCAACCAAACCGCGTCTAACATCAATCAGTTTTCGAGCGAAGGTACAAAGCTTCTCTACGATTTTCGCCAAAATCCGAAGAAATTCCTGCGTATAAAAGTGTCGCTCTTTTAGCTCACCAACGGTTGACTTCGTAACCCCGATTGCATAGTCTATGCACTGTCTCTT
>JAUCQE010000006.1 GCA_030372865.1 Pyrinomonadaceae bacterium | reverse complement strand
TCGCGATGCGGTCGCCGGCCTTTGCGCCCATGCGCGACAAACCTAGGGCGATCCGCTTTATCCGCTCGATCGCGTCTGCACCGGACAGCCGATGCCAAACGTCGTCGATCTTAAAGGAAAGCGCATCAGGCTTGTTGTTGCGTCGGAAGGATTCGATGCAGAAATGCGGAATGGTTTGCGGCAGATCCTCGAATCCGATCAAGTTGGTGGCGACCATCAATGTTCAGAACTATCGGTTTATTTATTTATTGAAAAACGTAGCTAAATGATTGCAGAGTGCTGACCGAATGTCCAACGAATTCAGTCTCGCCGGATCATTGCGGGTACTGCAAAAATGCGGAATTTTGCACGAGTCTATGCCGCTTGTCGCGAAAAAAACCGCAGGCTGCAGCCGACTGACGCCGATTTCTGGTCAAAAATCTCCGTGCGCCGACGGGGAACGGCTCTTGCACTCAAATACACCCAAGTTCTACGGTACGACCGTCGGCGCCTGCATCCGGCGTTAACAGGTAATTACTCGTTTCCGGGCAGCCTCGTACCGAAGAGACCGCTTGAAAGACCGCGTAATCTGATCGTGCCAAGACCACGGCCGCAGCGGCCTCTCCGATATGGGACTTCCCATAGTTGGAGGTTCTATGAGAAAAGACGTCCCGACCATTTGGCGTGCGATGAAAGCCAAGGGTTATTCGCGTCGCGAGTTCCTGTATTTCTGTGGTGTCGCGGCGGCATCTGCGGGGTTAAGCTCCACAGCACTCGGGCAGGTAGTGAACGCCTTTGAAGCAAAGGCACGCCCGCCGGTAGTCTGGCTGCACTTTCAGGAATGCACCTGCTGCAGCGAATCATTCATCCGCTCGTCGCATCCGATCGTTGCCGACATCATCTTCGACACGCTCTCGCTCGACTACACTGAGACGCTTCAGGCCGCATCAGGCCATCAGGCTGAAAAGACCCGCGACGACACGATCAGAAACAATAAGGGCAAATACATTCTGCTTGTCGAGGGCTCAGTGCCGATGAGCGGCGACGGTGCCTATTGCACCATCGGCGGCCGCTCTGCCGAGGATATTCTTCGCGAGGCTGCCGACGGCGCAGCGGCGGTCATCGCTTGGGGCAGTTGTGCGTCGAACGGCTGCATCCAGGCAGCAAAGCCGAACCCGACCAACGCGACGCCGATCCACAAAATCATCAATAAACCTGTCATTAATGTCCCCGGCTGTCCGCCGATCGCCGAGGTTATGACGGGTGTCGTGACGCACGTCCTGCTGTTCGGGAAGATCCCCGAGCTCGATTCGCAGGGCCGGCCGAAGGAATTCTACTCGCGACGCGTCCATGACACATGCTATCGGCGGCCGTACTACGACGCCGGCCTCTTCGTCGAGGCATGGGACGATGACGCGGCACGAAAAGGATATTGCCTGTACAAAATGGGCTGCCGAGGGCCAACGACCTACAACGCCTGTTCGGTCACGAAATGGAACTCGAACCTGTCGTACCCGATCCAATCCGGCCACGGGTGCATCGGCTGCAGCGAGGCGGGTTTCTGGGACAACGGGCCGTTCTACCAACATCTTGGCTCATTCCCGGGTTTCGGCATCGAGACGACCGCCGACACTATCGGCGCAACCGCCGCCGCAGTTACGGTCGGCGGGCTCGCACTCCACTCGATCTCGACCGCCGTCCGCAAACGCAAGGTCCGCAAGGAAACAATGGCCGAGTCCGTCGAGGTAAGCGTGCCGGCAAACAAGGATCTCGGCCCGCGGGACCCCGATCCTCAGAAAGGAGGTGAATGACCATGGCTAGAGTAGTAGTTGACCCCGTTACACGCATCGAAGGGCATCTTCGCATCGAAGCCGTCATTGAAGGCGGCAAGATAACCGATGCCTACAGCTCAGGCACGATGGTCCGTGGATTCGAAAAGATCCTGAAAGGCCGCGATCCGCGGGACGCATGGGCATTCGTTGAACGCGCGTGCGGCGTCTGCACGACCGTTCACGCACTCGCAAGCGTCCGTGCGGTCGAGGACGCACTAAAGATCGCCGTACCGAAGAACGCCGAACTGGTCCGCAACATCATGTTCTGTGCCCAGTACGTTCACGACCACGTCGTCCATTTCTACCACCTCCACGCCCTCGACTGGGTCGACGTCGTCAGTGCCCTGTCGGCAGACCCCAACGCGACGTCCGAATTGGCTAAATCGCTCTCGAACTGGCCGAAGACGTCTCCCGGATATTTCTCCGATCTGCAGAAACGGCTTAAGTCGTTCGTCGACAGCGGCCAGCTCGGCATTTTCGCCAACGGATACTGGGGACACCCGGCGTTCAAGCTTCCGAAAGAGGTCAATCTCCTCGGCGTCGCCCATTATCTCGAGGCACTCGAATGGCAGAAAGAAATCGTAAAGATCCATGCGATCTTCGGCGGCAAAAATCCGCACCCGAATTACCTAGTCGGCGGCGTTCCGTGCTCGTTCAACCTCGAAGAGGTAAATGCGATAAATACCGAAAAGCTGAACCTCGTCGGAAAGCTGATCAAGCAGGCTCAGGACATGGTGAACATGGTCTATATCCCCGACCTGCTCGCCATCGCAGGTTTCTATAAAGACTGGGGTGCGATCGGCGGCCTGAAGAACTACCTCGCCTACGGCGACCTGCCGACAAAGGGCTACGCCTATCCGGAATATTTCAAGTTCCCGCGCGGGGCCATCCTCGACCGCGACCTCACACGCGTCTATGACGTGAACGGCCGCGACGAGAACGAGATCAAGGAGTACATCGCGCACTCCTGGTACCAGTATTCCGTCGGCGACGGCCAGGGGCTTCACCCGTGGAAAGGCGAGACCGAATTCAATTTCACCGGCCCGAAACCGCCGTATGAGCAGCTCAACGTCGACGGCAAGTACTCATGGCTTAAGACACCGCGTTGGAAAGACAACCCGATGGAGGTCGGCCCGCTGGCGAGGCTTCTCGTCGGCTATGGCCGCGGAAACCAGGAGATCAAGGAAGTCGTTGACGGCGCTCTTTCGAAGCTTCAAGTGCCGGTGGAGGCTCTTTTCTCGACACTCGGCCGCACGGCCGCCCGCGGGCTCGAGACGATCCTCGTCGCACGCTGGATGAAGGAGTTCTATGACGAGCTGATCAACAACCTGAAGAACGGCGAACTCAGCACCTTCAACCGCGAAAGATGGGAACCGGCAACCTGGGATGCCGAAATGGAAGGCGTCGGCCTTAGCGAAGCACCGCGCGGAGCACTCGCCCACTGGATCCGCATCAAGGACAGCAAGATCGACAACTATCAACTCGTCGTGCCCAGTACGTGGAACGCCAGCCCCCGCGACCCGAACGGCAAACGGTCCGCGTATGAAGAGGCATTGATCGGGACGCCGGTCGCGAAGGATGACGAGCCGCTTGAGATCATCCGGACGATCCATTCCTTCGACCCGTGCCTCGCATGTGCGGTTCACCTTTATGATCCTGACGGCAAACATGTCCATCAGGTCCATGTTGAATAGGAGGTCACCATGGCAGTAGCAGAATCTGCAATTTCGTACAAACGGGTTTATGTCTGGGAACTGCCGGTGCGCCTTTACCACTGGATCAACGCACTGGCGATAACCGTCCTGGTCGCCACCGGCTTTCTCATCGGTAATCCGCAGGCGATCTTTTGGTCGAACGAGGCATACCAGCAGTATTGGTTCGGGATCGTACGCTTTCTCCATTTCGCGTTTGCGTACATTTTCCTTTTCAACATGGTCTTCCGCATTTACTGGGGCTTTGTCGGGAACCGCTACGCGCGCTGGAACCGCTTTATACCGGTTACCCGGTTCGCGTGGCGGGACCTTTGGGAAACGATAAAGGTCGATATCCTCCAGTTTAAGCCGAAGGGCCGTTCGGTTATCGGCCATAACATGCTCGCGGGCATCGCCTATACCGGGACGTTTGTTCTGTTCCTTGCGCAGCTGGTCACTGGGTTCGCCCTCTACTCAAGCATGAGCGAGGCATTCATACCCAGGCTGTTTACTTGGATCGTCCCGATCCTGGGCGGTGACGCGTGGGTAAGGCAATGGCACCACATCTTCACGTGGGGGTTCGCCGTCTTCGTGATGATCCATATTTACCTGGTCTTCTACCACGACTACGTCGAAGGCCGCGGAACGACGTCGTCGATCATCGGCGGCTGGAAATTCGAACGCGAAGATGAGATCGAAGAACGGAACAGATAACACGCTGGTACTCGGTATCGGCAATGTCCTGATGGGTGACGAGGGTGTCGGCGTCCGTGTGGTCGACGCCCTCCGTCATACGCGTTTGCCGGACGGCGTTGAACTGCTCGACGGCGGCGTCGGGAGTTTTCTCCTTCTCGAACCGATGCAGACGTCGGCAAAGGTGATAATCATCGACGCCTGCGACGACGGATGCGAACCGGGATCGATCCGCCGCCTCCGCCCGCGCTACTCGAGGGACTACCCGAAAACGCTGACGGCCCACGACATCGGGCTAAAGGACCTGCTTGATGCCTTTTACCTGATGGGAGATTCGCCGCCGGACGTCACGCTCTTTGCCGTTTCCATACCGCCGCTGCAGGACATGGGGCTCGATCTTTCGCCGCCTGTCGAGGCGTCGATTGCACGCGTGGCAGACCTCGTCCGGCAGGAACTCCATCTTTTTGCGGGAGCTTGAACTATGCACGAAATGTCTATCGCACAAAGCGTTCTCGATATCGCCTTCGGCGAGATGGAGAAGAATGCGGCGAAAGAGATACGAAAGATCAAGCTCTCGATCGGCGAATTCAGCGGCGTCGTCCGCGAAGCGCTGGATTTCGCCTTCGACGTCCTTAAGCCCGGTACCGCGGCAGGCGATGCGGAGATCGAGATCGAAGTGGTCCCGCTTTCGGTAGTGTGTCCGGCTTGCGGGCCGATCGAGACGACGCTCGGCGACCTGAATTTTGTTTGCCCGCACTGCGATGCGGCCGTTCGTCTGACGGGCGGCCGCGAAATGAGGGTCGATTATCTGGAACTGGACTGATTCCCGGAGGAAATATGCACCTGATACCGGTCGGAACCGACATTATGCAAGCAAATCGTGAGACCGCAGACGCGAATCGCGAGGCGTTCCTTCGAAACGGCGTATATGCGATAAACATCATGTCCGCTCCCGGAGCGGGCAAGACGTCTGTCCTTGAACGCACGATCGAACTACTAAAGCCAACGTACCGCCTTGGCGTTATCGAAGGCGATCTTGTCACCACCTTCGACGCCGACCGTATCGCCGCGATGGGCGTTCCGTCGTACCAGATAACGACCGGCACCGTCTGTCACCTCGATGCACGGATGGTGCACAACTCGCTGCATCATTTCGATATCTCCAGCCTCGACGTTCTCTTCATCGAGAACGTCGGCAATCTTGTCTGCCCTGCTGAATTCGAACTCGGCGAGGACCTGAAGATCATGGTTTACAGCACGGTCGAAGGCGCGGAGAAGCCGAAGAAATACCCGCTGATGTTCCACGAAGCCGAAGCAGTGGTACTCAATAAGATCGACCTTCTGCCTTACTCCGGCGTGTCGCTCGACGAATTGACCCGAAACGTCCGTGAGGTCAATCCGTATGCTCCGATCTTCCCGGTTTCCTGCCGCACGGGCGAGGGCCTCGGCGGCTGGATCGACTGGCTAAAGCGGCAGATCGACGAGGCACGCGCCGACCGCCAACACACTATCTCCGCAACCGCATAAAACAATGCCAAGACGAGTACCTGCACCGCAGCTTCAATTAGAACGCCTTGGCGTCACCGTCCGCGGTGCGGTGCAGGGCGTCGGATTCCGGCCGTTTGTTCATCGTCTCGCAACCGAGATCGGGCTTTCGGGCTCGGTCCGCAATTCGACCGAAGGCGTGGTCGTAGAAGTTGAGGGCGTGCACACACAGCTCGAACGGTTTCTCGACCGCCTCAAGGCCGAACGCCCGCCGCTTTCGCTGCTTCAGTCGGTCGAATCGGCATTTCTCGAACCGCTCGGCTTCAAAGGTTTTCACATTTTGGCCAGCGACGGCAGCGGCGAAAAGACCGCTGTTGTGCTGGCGGATGCCGCGACGTGTCCGGATTGCCTCCGCGAGATCAACGATCCGAAAAACCGCCGTTACCGTTATCCCTTCACGAATTGTACGAATTGCGGCCCGCGTTTCTCGATCATCGAGGCGGTCCCATACGACCGCCGGCACACATCGATGAAAAAATTCCGGATGTGCGACGCATGTTACGCCGAATATACCGACCCGACGGACCGGCGGTTCCATGCGCAGCCGAACGCTTGCCCGGAATGCGGGCCGCAACTTGGTTTCTGGGATAAGGACGGCCACGATCTTGGCCAGTTGGACGACGCGCTTCTCGCCGCCGAGCAAGCCATCCGCGACGGCAAGATAGTCGCGGTCAAAGGTCTCGGCGGATTCCATTTGATGGCCGATGCACGCAATGCCGGCGCAGTCGCGGAACTCCGCCGCCGCAAGCATCGTGAAGAGAAACCGCTTGCCGTAATGTTCCCCGATATCGCGAGCATTAAGGCGACGTGCTGGACTTCCTGCGCGGAACGCCGGCTGCTCGCTTCGCCGCAGGCCCCGATCGTTCTGTTGGAGAAACGCGATGCGTCCTCGATCGCCAAGAACGTCGCCCCCGGCAACCCATACCTCGGGGCGATGCTTCCCTACACTCCGCTTCATCATTTGCTGTTGTCCGACCTCGGCTTTCCCGTTGTCGCGACAAGCGGAAATCTTTCCGATGAACCGATATGTATTGACGAGGTCGAGGCTGCTCACCGCCTCAAGGGCATCGCGGATCACTTCCTCGTTCACAACCGGCCGATCGTTCGGCACGTCGATGATTCGATAGTCAGGATCATACTAGGCCGGCCGATGGTCCTGCGGCGGGCACGCGGCTTTGCTCCGATGCCTGTGTCGGGCGTCGGAGATGTGCCAAAGGGAATTGCGGTCGGCGGTCATTTGAAGAATTCGGTAGCCATTTCAAACGGCCGTCAGGTCTTCGTCAGCCAGCACATCGGCGACCTCGAAACGCCGGAGGCGTTCGGTGCATTTGCCCGCGTGATCGACGATCTCCAGCAGCTTCTCGAGGTCAAGCCCGAAGTGATAGCCCACGACCGCCATCCGGATTACTTCTCGACGGCCTGGGCAAAGAAGGCAGGCGGCGATCACGCTCCTGTCCAGCATCACTACGCCCATATTCTTTCTTGCATGGCCGAGAATAACGTCCGCCCGCCCGCACTCGGCATCGCCTGGGACGGCACGGGCTACGGCGACGACGCAACCATATGGGGCGGCGAGTTCCTCAGGATCACCGAAACCGGTTTTGACCGCTTCGCTCATTTTCGTCAGTTCCCGCTGCCCGGCGGCGACTCAGCAGCGAAGGAACCGCGACGCTCCGCCATCGGCATTCTTTACGAAATATTCGGCGACGATGCGTTCTCGCTAGGGGAGCTCGCACCGATCAAGTCTTTTACGAATAGCGAGATAAAGGTTCTTCGCGGAATGCTCTCGCGCGGTCTCAATTCGCCGAAGACCTCAAGCGTCGGACGGCTGTTCGATGCCGTCGCGTCGCTGATCGGTCTCCGGCAGGTGAGCAGTTTCGAAGGCCAGGCGGCAATGCAGCTTGAGTTCATCGCCGACCACGACGTCGCCGACCGATATCGCTTTCAAATAACGAAGTCGAAAGCCGGCCCATTCATTATCGACACCGCACAGATGTTTACCGCGATCCTTGCCGATCTCAACAAAGGCGTCGGCGGCCCGGTCATTTCCGCCCGTTTTCACAATACGCTGGTTGCGGTGATAGCGGCGGTTGCGGCGAAGGCGGACGAGCAACAGGTCGCGATATCCGGCGGCTGTTTCCAAAACCGCCTGCTAACGGAGGGCGCGGTGCACCGACTGGTCCGCGATGGATTCAGGGCTTTTTGGCATCAGCAGGTCCCGCCGAATGACGGCGGCATCTCGCTCGGCCAGATGGCCGCAATGGCGGTCGCAGATCAAAGGCAACATCGCAGTTGAAAAGGAGAAATACAATGTGTCTTGCCGTACCCGGACGAATTCTCAGCATCGAAGAGGCCGACCCCGCATTCCGAAACGGGCGTGTTGATTTCGCCGGGATCGTAAAGCAGGTCAACCTCAGTTACGTTCCCGATGCGGCGATCGGCGATTACGTGGTAGTGCACGTCGGCTTTGCGCTCAGCATCGTAGATGAAGAAGAGGCACAGCAGGTCTTCCGGTACCTGCGTGATATGGGCGAACTCGAAGAGCTAACGGCGGAGGCAACATGAAGTACGTTGACGAATACCGCGACGCCGCGGCTGCAGAACATTTCAGGCAGGCGATCCACGCTGTCACGACACGACCGTGGACGCTGATGGAGGTCTGCGGCGGGCAGACGCACGCGATCGTAAAATACGGCATCGACGAACTTTTGCCCGAACAGGTCGAACTTGTCCACGGCCCCGGATGCCCGGTATGCGTCACGCCGCTCGAACTGATCGACAAGGCGATCACGATAGCCTCGCAGCCCGATGTCATTTTCACCTCGTTCGGCGACATGCTTCGGGTTCCCGGTTCCGAGAAAGACCTCCTCATGGTAAAGGCGAACGGCGGCGACGTCCGCATCGTTTATTCCCCGCTCGACGCCCTTAAGATCGCAAGGGAGAACCCCGATAAACAGGTCGTTTTCTTTGCCGTTGGCTTTGAGACAACCGCACCGGCAAATGCGATGGCGGTTCACCAGGCCGCCGAGCTGGGCGTCGAGAATTTCTCTATTCTCGTTTCGCACGTTCTCGTCCCGCCCGCGATCGAGGCCGTGCTCTCATCTCCGCAATGCCGGGTACAGGGTTTTCTTGCCGCCGGCCACGTCTGCACGGTGATGGGATACAGCGAATACGAGCCGCTCGCCGAAAAGTACGCCGTACCGATCGTCGTCACCGGCTTTGAACCGCTCGACATACTGCAGGGCGTTTACATGCTCGTAAAACAACTCGAAGAGGGCCGTGCGGAGATCGAGAACCAATACGCACGTTCGGTCAGAAAAGACGGCAACCGGCCCGCACAGGAACTCGTCGGCCGCGTCTTTCGCGTCGTGCCGCGGAAATGGCGAGGCGTCGGCGAGATACCGGAAAGCGGGCTCGGCCTGACGGACGAATATCGCGAGTTCGACGCGGAACTTCGATTCGGCATTGCCGAATACACCGCGGACGAACCCGAGGAATGCATAAGCGGCCTCGTCCTTCAGGGGATCAAAAAGCCGCATGAATGCCCCGCCTTTGGAACTCGATGCACGCCCGAACACCCGTTCGGTGCGACGATGGTCTCGAATGAAGGAGCGTGCGCGGCATATTACCGGTACCGCCGCCATCTGGCGAAGACCGCATCCGCGTGAGAGGTGCACTATGACAAAAGCACAAATGCAATTCAGCCCGGTTTGCCCGTTGCCGATCTCACAATATCCGCAGATCCTGATGGCACACGGCGGCGGCGGAAAGTTGATGCACGACCTGATCGAATCGATGATAGTGCCGGCGTTCTCAAATCCGTTGCTCGGAGAGCGGCACGACGGAGCGGTGTTTGAGGTCGGCCCCGCACGAATGGCTTTCACGACGGATTCCTACGTCGTGAAACCGATGTTCTTTCCGGGCGGCGACATCGGTTCGCTGGCGGTCAACGGCACGGTCAATGACCTCGCAATGTGCGGCGCACGCCCGCTCTATCTGAGTGCAGGTTTTATCATCGAAGAAGGGCTTGAAACCGAAACGCTCTGGAACGTCGTCAACTCAATGAAGCGTGCTGCCGACGCAGCCCACGTCGCACTCGTCACCGGCGACACAAAGGTCGTCGACCGCGGCAAGGGTGACGGTTTATTCATTAACACCGCCGGCGTCGGCGTCATCGACCATGAGTTCACCATCGGCCCGCGGCAGGTCCGCCCGAGCGACGCAGTGATATTGAGTGGTGATATCGGCCGCCACGGCATTGCGATAATGGCTGCGAGAGAAGGCCTTGAATTCGAGACTGCCATCGAAAGCGACTGCGCGCCGCTCGCGTCATTGGTCCGCGGCCTCATTAACGACGGCATTGAGATCCATTGCATGCGAGACCTCACACGCGGCGGCCTGGCAAGTGCGCTTGTTGAGATCGCAGAAGCCGGCCGCGTCGGCATTTCGATAGAAGAGGCATTGATACCTGTCCGCGAAGACGTTCGCGGGGCGTGCGAGATCCTCGGGTTTGACCCACTATATCTCGCCAACGAGGGTAGATTCGTGCTCTTTGTGCCGGAGGCTCATGCCGAACGTGCGGTCGAGATGATGAACGAAAGGACCTACGGCGAAGGTGCGACCCGCATCGGAACCGTCGGCGAACTTTCGGGAGTGGTTCTGAAAAGCCGCATCGGCGCGGCCCGCATTGTCGAAATGTTCACCGGCGAACAGCTTCCGCGGATCTGCTAAGCCCAATAGTTTCGATCGAGCGAGCGGTAATTGATCGCTTCGCTGATATGCGGCGAGTCAATGTTTTCGCTGCCCGCCAGGTCCGCGATCGTCCTCGCAACCTTTAATATCCGGTCGTGTGCCCGCGCCGAAAGCCCCTGCCGCAGCATCGCTTTTTCCAGCAATGCCTCGCTTTCTGCGTCAAGCGCGCAGAATTTCCTTATCTGCCCCGGGGACATCGCAGAATTCGAAAAGATGCCTTCTCCCTTGAATCGCTCAAGCTGTATCGATCTCGCTTGAATCACCCGTCCGCGTATCGTGTCCGAGTTGTCGCCCGCCTCGACACCGCGGCCGCGAAGCTCGTTGAACTTCACCGCCGGAACGTCGATGTGGATATCGATACGGTCCATCAGCGGCCCTGAGATCTTGCCAACGTATCGCTGAATTATCGGCGGCGAACACTTGCATTCGCGTGCCGAACCGAAATATCCGCACGGGCACGGGTTCATCGAGGCGACCAGCGTAAAGTTTGCCGGAAACGTCAACGAACTCGCCGCCCTTGAGATCGTCACCTGTTTGTCCTCCATCGGCTGGCGGAGCACTTCAAGCACGCTGCGGTCGAATTCGGGCAGTTCGTCGAGGAAAAGCACTCCGAGATGTGCCAGCGAGACCTCGCCCGGCCGAGGCACCGAACCGCCGCCGATCAACCCGGCCTGCGAGACCGTGTGGTGCGGCGATTTGAACGGCCGCTCCTTTACCAGCCCCGATTTCCCCGTCAGCCCTGCCACCGAATGGATCTTCGTTATCTCCAGCGCTTCCTCAAATTCGAGCGGCGGCAATATCGTCGGCAGCCGTTTCGCCAGCATCGTCTTTCCCGACCCCGGCGGCCCGATGAAAAGGATGTTGTGCCCGCCGGCCGAAGCGACCTCGAGTGCACGCTTTGCCGTCTGCTGCCCGCGCACCTCGGCAAAATCGACGCGATAGCCCTCAGCGCGGCTGTTCAACTCGGCTTCGTCCAGACGCAGCGGGGCGATCCGCGTAAAGCCGCTCCCGTTGTTTAACTCTTCGATCAGCAAGGCGGCTTCGCGTAGCGTCGGCACCGGATAGACGTCAATGCCGCGGACCACCGCTGCCTCCTTCGCGTTCTCTTCAGGTACCAGAAGGTTCTTTATGCCGTTCTCTCGGGCCGCAAGAGCGATCGATAGTGCCCCGCGGACCGGCCTAACCCTTCCGTCCAGCGACAATTCGCCGACGCTCAGCGTGTTTTCCAGATTCTCGATGTTGCCGAGGTCGGCATTCGCCCCGAGAATTCCAAGAGCGATCGGCAGGTCAAAGCTCGCGCCTTCCTTGCGGACGTCCGCCGGTGCGAGATTGACCACCACATTGTGTATCGGAAAAAAGAAGCTGCTGTTGTTGATGGCCGCCCGGATCCGCTCACGTGATTCGCGAACCGCCGTGTCGGGCAAACCGACGATTGTGATCTGCGGGCTCGGATCGTTGTCCTTTTTCGGCCGCAGATTTACCTCAATATCCACGATGAGAGCGTCGATGCCATAAACTGCGGCTGACCGTGTGAGAAAAAGCATATTATTTTCGGGGTTTTGGGAACCGCCGTGAAGTGTAAACTATTTTCCCCGATTCCAAAAATCAGACGCCTCAGCATGTTGGCCCAATGCGGCAAAACGGGAGAAATATGCAAATCGAAAAAAATCTTCTCCAAAAAGCAACCGCGGTTTTTCTTTCAGCATCGAAGCGTTCGACGCAAGCCCATTTCCGTTTTACCATTTTGAAATTTTTGCTCCATGTCGCGATTTTTGGATTCCATCCGGCGTCGCTTATGGATACAATGTTCAGGCGGTTCTTTTAGATCGGTTTCGATCACCTGGCCGGCGTCCTAGCCGGCAGCGAAGCAGGAGCAGTATATGGAATCTAACTCCGCGGCCTTGGAACAGGAAATACCTTTCGGGTTCGACCAGAGCCTTGCTATGCCGTTGGCGGCAAGCAAACCCGCTGTTGCCGAGGCAACGCCCGAGTCTGCCTCTACCGACATCGATCTTTGTCGGATGGCTGCCTCGGGAAGCCTCGCCGCTTTCGAGATGATCTATCAGCGGTATCACCGCCGGACCTATTCGCTCTGCCTTCGCATGACGGCCAGCCAGACCGAGGCCGAAGACCTTACCCAGGAAGTTTTCATCCAGCTTTTCAGAAAGATCGGCAGTTTCCGCGGAGATTCGGCATTTTCGACTTGGCTGCACCGCCTGACCGTCAACCAGGTGCTGATGCATTTCCGCCGCCGCAGCGTTAAGAACGAAAAGACGAGCGACGACGGCGAGATGCCCGAACAGACCGTGGTCGGCACCGCAAACCCGAACAAGATGCAGGTCGTTGACCGCATTGCCCTTAAAAAGGCCATCGCGGAACTCCCGAAAGGTTACAAGAACGTGTTCGTCCTCCACGACATCGAGGGCTTTGAACACGAAGAGGTCGCCCGCCGCCTTGGCATTTCCGTCGGCACCTCGAAATCACAGCTGCACAAGGCCCGGCTCAAGCTTCGCGGCCTGCTCGTGCAGGACAAGGGATAAATTTGAATACCATTAAGAAACACGAATAGGACATCGTCTTGTTCGTGTTTCCGCTTTGTCCGGCGTGCGTAAAAAATATCGCCGCTGAGGGCAACGATTGACGGCAACGGTTAATCTATTAATTTGAGCCAGATAACCCGATAAATACTCGTCATTATGGATTGCACTGAGTGTCAAGAGTTGGTCAGCCTGTTTCTCGACGGAGAACTGGACGAAGCGTCGTCCGCTTCTGTCCGGACGCACCTGACCCTCTGTGCCGAATGTGCAAAAGTTTGCGAGGATTTTGCGTCGATACTTGATTCCTGTGACGCTTTGGACGTGGATGAGGCTCTGCCGCCGAATCCGCAGGCCCTTTGGTGCCGGATCAGCAACACCATCGAAAGCGAGATCAAACCGCCGGTGGTTGAAACGCCCGAGCCGGAGAAGCCGAGCCGCTGGAATTTTTCGTTCGCCCAGATCGCCTCGGCAATGGTCGGCATCGCGTTCATCAGTTCACTGCTGACGGTTGTCGGCATCAGAAATTACATGGAGCCCGCGTCCGAAGACTTCACGAGCCGTTCGGCTGAGTCGCAGACGACATTCGAGCGTGTGCTGGCAAAGGTCGGCCTGATGGAAACGCCGCAAGAGGCACGTGAACGCCGCCTGCGTGAGCAGCAGGAAGCGATAGCCTATTGGGACCGCCGCGTCCAGGCCCGCAAAGCTCAGTGGGACCGCCGGATGCGCGAGGCTTTTGACCGCAACCTGGCGGAGATCGACCAGGCAGTTTCCGAATATAAGATCACCCTTGAACAGGACCCGGAGGACGAGCTTTCCGGTGAAATGCTCGACGCAGCTTTGAACGATAAAATGAATCTGCTGCGACAGTTCTCCCAGCTTTAAGTTTTTTCAATGGCCATCATCCGGTCACATCCGAGCGGCATCATGCCGCAAGCGAGAACTACGATCCTTTGTTTGTTGAGCGTAGTTTTTTTCTTTGCCCTTACGGCGGAGGACCTTTCCGCGCAGAAGCGTTTTTCCCGTGCGTTTCCCGCCAGCAGCAATGTACGCATCCAGCTCGTTAACCGCTCCGGCACCGTGACCGTCGAGGGCTGGAACCGCCAAGAAGTGAACGTCTCCGCATATCTCGAAGCCCCGGCGGCAAACGTTTCGCCGACCGTTGAGAACGGGACCATCTCCATCAACCTCGTAAAGGACAACCAGGGCCGGGCAGACGTCGGCAATGTGAACTTCACCATCCGGGTCCCGTTCACCTCCAGCGTCGATATCGAAACGCTGATCGGCAACCTGATCGTTTCCAACGTCCGCGGCGGGCTTGTCCGGGCACAGATAACGAGCGAAGGCGACATCACGCTGACCAACATCGGTGCCCCGGCGGTCTCGGCACAGAACGGCATCGGCGATATTTTCTACGACGGCGACATCAAGCCGGGCGGCACGTACCGCTTTATCTCGATGAAGGGGAACATCAATCTTCGCATTCCCTTCTCTTCCTCGTTCCGGTTCGTTGCGACCGCTCCTTCGACGCGGAACATCTCGCTCGGTTCGTTCTCGAATGCCCGCATGAACTACACCGGCGACGGCCGCCGCGTGACCGGAGCCTTTGGCAACGGCGACGCGACGCTGACGGTCACCAATCAGCGAGGCAGCATCTCGTTCATTTCCCGATAGGCCGCCAAAAATTAAAATCGTTGCTATTCGCCGGCCGAAACCGCTAAGATAATAGCGGGCATGCTCGAGCCCGACCCCTTCGCTCTACCCGCCGTTATGAAAAGATCAAACCTGTTTTTATTCGCAATTCTCGTCGCTCTCAGTGCGGCACCGCTTTTTGCTCAGCAGACGCTCCTGAAACGCACGATCTACAAGAACGACCGTTTCGATTTCGGCGTTGGCGGCACGCTTTCGGTCGTCGGTGCCCCGAACGGCTCGATCCGCGTCGAGGGCTGGCGCAACCGCGAGATAGAGATCTCTGCCGAGATCCAGGTACAGGCACCGACCGAAGAAGGCCTGACCCGCCTTAGCGACGTGACCGGCTTCGTGCTCGAAGAAAGCCTCGGCCGCACGGCGATCATCAGCCTCGGCACGCACGACAAAAAGTATCTGCGGGCGAAGGATAAGAAATTCCCGAAAGAACTCGTGGCGATGCCGACCCGCATCGACTACGTGATCAAAGTGCCGATGTACACCGACCTGCAGATCAACGGCGGCGTCGGCGACCTGCTTATCGACGGCATCGAGGGCACGATGAGCGTAAATTTCGTCACGGCGAACGGCAGCATCAATCTCGTCGGCGGCGGCCTTAGTGCGACATTCGGCACGGGCAGTGTGACCGTCTCGATCGCAAAGCCGAACTGGCGCGGTCGTTTTGCTGACGTTCAGATGGCATCGGGCGAACTTAACGTTTCGCTTCCCGCCGGCATCAACGCCGAATTCGACGCGACAGTGCTCCGCACCGGCCGCATCGAGAACGAACTTACCGGCTTCAAGCCGCGTGTACGCAATGCACAGTTCACCGACCGCGCGATCGCCGCAAAGGCCGGCGTCGGCGTTACGCCGCTCAAGTTCACCATCGGCGACGGCACGCTCAAGATCGTCGAGGCAAACCGCCCGAGTTAGGCCGCAGAACAGTTTTCCGAGAAGCGAAATGGTGGTAACGTATTCAGCGTTACCACCATTTTTATGACGATAAAATCAGATATTTGGCTGCGTCGGATGGCAGATGAGCACGGCATGATCTCGCCGTTCCTGCCCGAACTTGTGCGTGAGGTCAACGGCAGTAAGATCATCTCCGCCGGTGCGTCGAGCTACGGTTATGACATGCGTCTCGCCGACGACGGGTTTCGTATTTTCTCGTCGGTTCACGGCAAAGAGATCGACCCGAAACGCTTTGACGAGCAGTATTCGCTGATCGAACCCGAACTGCAGACCGCCGAGGACGGCTCGAAATATTACATTCTGCCGGGCCATCATTACGGCCTCGGCGTAACGGTCGAGACGTTCCGGATGCCGCGAAACGTGACCGGCGTCGCGCTCGGCAAATCGACGTACGCCCGTGCCGGATTGCTAGTGAACACCACGCCGCTCGAAGCCGGCTGGACCGGCCGCCTTGTCGTCGAGATCGCGAACCTCGCAAACCTGCCGCTCCGCGTCTATGTCAACGAAGGCATCGGCCAGATCCTTTTCTTCGAATCGGACGAGGACTGCGCCGTCAGCTACGAAGACCGCGGCGGAAAATACCAGGGCCAAACGGGGCTGACTTACGCAAAAGTTTAGCTATCGGAGAGAAAAGTTCGGCAACTAAACAAAAAAGTTGGCGAACTTTTGCGAAAAGCTCCGGAACTTAACAGAAATGTTGCGGAACTTTTTAGAAAAGTTCGGTAACTAGACGAAAAAGTAGTCGAACTAGACAGTTAAGTTGCCGAACTTAAGTGTCTAGTCGCCGAACTTAACTGTCTAGTTACCGAACTTAAGTGTCTAGTCGCCGAACTTAACTGTCTAGTTGCCGAACTTAACCGTCTAGTTGCCGAACTTAAGTGTCTAGTCGCCGAACTTAAGTGTCT
>JAUCQE010000005.1 GCA_030372865.1 Pyrinomonadaceae bacterium | reverse complement strand
TTCGGAACTCGTCGGCAGCGTCAGATGTGTATAAGAGACAGAAATAAGAGTGTTTATTTTCAAAATAAGAGCCTTCATTTCAAAAATAAGAGTGTTTATTTTTGAAATAAAGGCGTTTATTTTCGAAATAAGAGCACTTATTTTTGAAATAAAGGCGTTTATTTTTGCCCGGAATGACTCGTACAGGCTGAGAAATGCAGGAGAAAACGCCAGAATCCGGTTTGCATGTTGAATTTTGCGGCCGGAGGCTTCGACAAGAGATTTGCAGAAGCGGGCAAACCTTTTATTTCCGTGGAACTCTCTTTCCGCTAACTGATCCCTTCCTTTTCAAGCGGCAATCTCGCCATTTGAAGGTGAAATTCCTCGGTCAGCCCTAAATTTCCAAGCCATTCAAGCTGTTTTCTCATTAATTGCGGCAGATGGATGACATCTGAAAGCGCGTAATCGACCAATTCATCTGTCCAGATGCCGTCCCAGCGGCGATTGAACTTTGCCCGCTGTGTTTTATCGAGATCGACAGCGAAATGTCTGTAAAGCGTCTCTGCGAGCGAGGAAGATTGGTTCGCGCCGCGGGTCAAAAGCTTTTCGGCAATCATCGTGTCAAAGACATTTCTGACCCTGATATCGCTTTCGGAAAGAAAATCGATGTCGAATTTGGCGTTGTGAAATATTTTGATGATCGACGGCGACGCGAGGATCTCCGCAAACGGCCCGATCTCAATTCCCTCGCTCAAAGGGACAAGCACATTGAACTCGCCGTCGGAAAATTGCACCGAGAAGAGCTTTCCATAACGCGGATCAAGCCCCGAGGTCTCTGTATCGCAGCCCAATTCCGCCGCACCGGAAAGCCGTTCGCACGCATAAAGCATTTCGTCGGCCGATCTGGCAATGAAAACTTCCATCAGTATTAAAATTTTCGCCGAAACACCTCCGTACTCAAAGCGTGAGAGGCAGTATTCGGTGTAACATATTTCCCGGACAGAATATGATCACCACGATAAACGAGACGGAAGCAAGGATCTTAGGGAGCCTGGTAGAAAAGCAATTGACGACGCCGGAATATTATCCGCTGACGATGAACTCTCTGACTGCCGCCTGCAATCAGAAGAGCAATCGGGACCCGGTAACGTCTCTCAGCGAAAGCGAAATATCTTCCGCCATCGACAGCCTGAGGGATAAGAATCTCGTTTACCTCTTTTACGGAAGCACGAGCAGGGCCGTGAAATATAAACATATGCTGCCCCAAGTTTATGAACTCGATGCGGCAGCCGTGGCGGTGATAACGCTTTTACTGCTTCGCGGCCCGCAGACCGCCGGAGAAATAAGAGGCCGTGCCGATCGCCTGCATGAGTTTGGGAACATCCTGGAAGTGCAGGAAACACTCGACGAACTGGCAAAACGGCCCGAACCGCTTGTCATAAAGCTCAAGCGAATGCCCGGCCAGAAAGAAGCCCGCTACGCACATCTTTTATCAGGTGAAGTAGACACCGAAGCCCTCGCCGCACGTCCCGAAAAGCCCGCCGCAGGTTCAAATGACCGGATCGAAAAGCTGGAACAAGAGGTCGAACGTTTAGCGAACGAACTCGCAGAAATGAAAGAGAGCTTTGCAGAATTCAGAAAGCAATTCGAATAAAGAAAAAGGAGAGGCAAAACCTCTCCTTTCTTATTTTGCGTAGGCGTAAGGAATTATTTTCCCCAAACTCCTATTTTCTTCTGCACAAGCTTTTCGACCGAGATGCCCGGATCTTTTGCACGCTGCTCCCGGACATAGCTCGCGTCCACGTTGAAGATCTTTAGCTGAACAATTTGTTCCGGATCAAGGTCCGTAAGGCCTTCCGCACGCAGCTCGCTGAGATATTGCGGCGTTACTTTGAAAATGCGGTACTTCACAAGGTTCTCAAAGCTGTCCGCGCCGAAGCCCATGTCCTTGATTTCCCTTACGTAGTCTGCATCGATCTTGAAAATGCGTGCTTTTACAAGGTCTTCCATCTGCAAATTAGGGAATCCGGTCGCTTTCATTTCTGCCATGAACTTACCGTCTATCTTAAAGATAGCCGCCTTAAAGAGATCGCCGACATCAAGGTTGTCGAAGTTTGCAGAGCGAAGATCATCCGCTTGGGCGACAGTTACGTTGATCAACGCGGCCGCCAGAAGACGTTCCTCGGTTGTATCGCTGGATCGATCGCTCCTGCTCTTTGTAAAGTCGAATCCGCGCGACTGCATTGCGGAAACATAGGACATGTTGGGAACAAATCGAAATGTACCGGAACCTTTTCCGTTCTCAAATCTTCCCTCGCACTCTATAGTTCCTGCCTCGCGAACCAAAGAAAAGCGAACGCTGCCGCCGGCGGTCTGTTCGCGGCTCAATCCTTGTAATTCGCTGTATTCAAAAGTCGAGCCGTTCTGGTTTTTGCCGTTGTCGGATGTCCGGCGGGACATTGAGAGATAGATCTTGTCCGGCGACTTATCGCTGGCCTTCGCCGTCCACTCGCCGGTGATCTCCGACTGGGCGACGATGATGTATGAACCAAAGATGAAGATGATAAATAAGAATGCCAGGCTGCGGCCTGCTTTTATGATGTCTCTGCGCATTGCTTCCTCCGAGAGTTTGTATGAATTATTCGTTGAACTGCCGTTCTTCAAAGTAGAAACACCAAAGCCGGAGGTTTTGTGACAACAAAAAAACCGCACGCGGTTTCCCACGTGCGGTCCTGTGTTGTTTGTAAGTGCCTGTTAGTTGCGGCGGCGAGCTGCCGGTCGCGTGCTCTTCTGCGGAGCGATGTTCTTTTCCGCTTTCAGATTGTCGAGAACGGCTTTCGCATCATCAAGGAACTTATGGCCCGCGGGAGCAGCTTCCGTGTACCTCTGAAGAAGGTCTGCACCTTCCTGAAGCTGAGCGTCGCTGCTGTTTGCATAACCGACGTTGAAAAGGCTGAGCCCGGCCCCGACCATTGCATCCACGTTTGCCGGGTCGCCCGCAAGAACTTCCTTGTAAACGGTCACCGCTTTCTCGAATTCACCCGAAACACGGTAAACATCCCCGAGAACGACCTTTGAAGCCGCTTTCTTGGCCGCGTCCGACTGCGTCTCAGCATATGCATCGATCATCTTCTGCGCGAGTTCGACGTTGAGGCCCTCGGCCTGTTCAGTCTGTGCAACGAGCTTTAATGTTGCGTTCGCGCCTTCGATGGCGGTGGTCGTTTGGGCCGTTCGGTTGGCGTCAGGTATCGAGCCCGGCTGTGCGCCTTTGAGCAGGTCGTAGGATTTGCTGAAGGATTCAAGTGCATCGGCAAAATCTTTGCGGACCTGGGCCATAGCCGGAGCTCGCTCTTCGGCGGGCTTTTTGACATTCGCGTTGTAGTTGTTAACCGCCCGAACGCGGAGAGCGGTACCTTTATTGTTCAAAAGTACCGGAGCAGAGCCCACAAAGTCAGGGTCCGCCGCGATGCCTTCTTCATATTTCGTTACCGCGAGGTCATAGTTCTTCTGCTCGTAGGCTGCGTTGCCTTCCTGGAGAGCTTTCTGGATGACCGCTGTCGTTTCGACGATCTTCTTGTTCTTTTCCTCGATCGCCTTGATCTTTGCTTCGTCTTCAGCGGCTTTCTTCTTTTCTTCTTCCGTTAACTCGCGGTTACCACGGTTGGCGAGTATTCGAGCTTCTTCTTCGGTCAGCTGGCGTCCGTCACCGGGCGTCATCGCGATCTTCAGGTTTTCCGAACCGGCTTTTATGGCCGGGGCGTACGTCGGTGCTAAGCCCGGTCCGCTAAAGACCAGAACCATCGTCGCTCCGGCTTGTACACCCGCGAAAGCAAATCGGCCGCTCTTGTCCGTTTTGGTCTTTGGGCCGGCGCCGTTAACGTCTGTTCGGTAGGCCTCGACCACGACACCTTCAGCTGGGGTCGATTTACCGTCCCTTTCAACCACTACCGTCCCAGAGATCGGCCCGGTCTGAGCGATCGCAGGCGCTGCGCCAATTGCGAGCATCGCAACGGCGATAGCCCCCCACAAAACTGTCCTTTTGAACATAAATTCCTCCAAACTCTCGTCCCAAATAAGGCAAGTCTGTGATGCCGTCTGCGACGATATGGTTTATAACAATGCGCTTATTCTACAACAAGAAATCTGGGAACGCCACGAGGTGTGAACACAAGCGAAAACCAAGATTTCCGGCTTTCATGAAATGTTGTCCGGCTTGTGTTAATGTCATCTTTTCTAACTGACAAAACACGTTACCGCGATGGATATATTCAACTTTAGTTCAGGGCCCGCGATGCTCCCAAAACCAGTGCTCGAGCAAGCTCGCGATGAGATCATGTCGCTCGGCGGGATCGGCATGAGCGTTATGGAGATAAGCCACCGCTCAAAAGAGTTTGAGAAGGTCCTGCACGGGGCGGAATCCGGCCTTCGCCGTCTGCTGAATGTCCCCGACAACTACCGCATCCTTTTTCTCCAAGGCGGCGGCGCAATGCAGTTCTCGATGGTGCCGATGAACCTGTTGGCCCCGGGGATGACGGGCGATTACGTATTAACAGGAGCTTGGGGCGAAAAGGCGGTAAAGGAAGCTGCCAAATTCGGAAATGCCAAGACGATTTATACCTCTGTCGCTGACGGCTTCAGGTCCGTGCCCGAACAGGAAGAACTCTCTTTCAGCAGCGAGGCGGCATATGTCCACTACACGTCAAACGAAACGATCGACGGCGTAGAGTTTAAGTACGACCTGGAAGCAGGCGGTATCCCTGTAGTTTGTGACGCATCGTCGAACATCCTCTCCAAGCCGATCGACATAGAAAAGTACGCATTGATCTATGCCGGGGCCCAAAAGAACATCGGCCCGAGCGGCGTGACTGTGGTGATAATTCGCGAAGACCTCCTGAAGAGGATTCCCGACGGCCTGCCGGCTCTAATGGACTACCGGTCGTTCGCAGAGAACGACTCGATGCCCAACACGCCCAATACGTGGGGAATTTATCTGATCGGGCTTGTTTGCCGATGGCTGGACGATCAAGGGGGAGTTGCAGGTATCGAAAAAAGGAATATAGAAAAAGCCGCTGTTCTTTACAACGCGTTGGATTCAAGCGACGGGTTCTTCATCGGTCACGCGAAACGTGAGGCACGTTCGCTTATGAATGTCACTTTCCGCCTTCGGGATGAACGGCTTGAGGATCTTTTTATCGATGAAGCCGAGTCGCTTGGCTTAAGCGGGCTTCGCGGCCATCGCAGCGTAGGCGGACTGCGCGCGTCGATTTATAACGCCTTCCCGAAAGCCGGTGTCGAACGACTGGTTGAGCTGATGAGCGATTTCGCGGCAAGAAATGGCTAGTTCGCGTTAAGGGCAGTCGTCAAAGCATCGATCACAAAAGGTAGTTCTGCTGAATCTACGGTTCGAAGATCGATGAGGAGCTTTTCATCCTCGATCCGGCAAATAACAGGCGGATCTAAATTTCGAAGCGACTCCTCAAGCTCTGCTACTGAAAAGCTTGTATGGGAAATGGCAATGAGGGATGTTTCGGGCTGTACATCCGGTGATGCTCCGCCGCCGACCGCAGAACTTCCGCCAATGACAGAGATCGAAACATCCTTTGTCGAGGACAGTCGATCTGATAATTCCGAAATGAAGCTCCGGCTTCGAACCGCGATCTCGTCGGCCGACATCGACAGCATCCTCATTACCGGTACTTCTGTTAATTGACTGCCTCGTAGGTATGACCCCAGCGTTGCCTCGAGTGCGGCATAGATGAGCTTATCGACCCGCAATGCCCGATAAAGCGGATGCCGGCGGATCTTATCGATGAGATCCTTATTGCCGACAATGATCCCGGACTGCGGGCCGCCAAGCAACTTGTCTCCGCTGAACGCGACAACGTCAACGCCGTCTTTTATCGACTTGGCTATTACCGGTTCATCGGATAACCCGATACCGCCCAGGTCCGTCATGGCTCCGGAGCCTGCATCTTCAAAAAAGATAACCCCATTCTTTTTTGCGACCTCCGACAGTTCAGCGTTTTCAGGGGCGGCCGTAAAACCGACGATCCTGTAATTTGACGGATGGACCCGCATTATCATTGCGGTGTTATCGCCGATAGCGTTTTCATAGTCCGAAGCCTTTGTCCGATTGGTCGTACCGACCTCTCGAAGCGTGCACCCCGACTGCACAAGCACGTCGGGAATACGAAAGTCTCCGCCTATCTCGACAAGCTCGCCTCGCGAGACGATAACCTCGCCCCCATCTGCGAGAGCGGCAAGCACAAGCACTGCGGCCGCTGCACAGTTGTTTACTACTACCACTGCCTCAGCACCGGTGAGCTCGCAGATCATTCGTTCTACGGCACCGCCTCGAGGGCCGCGTTTGCCGGTGGAGATGTCGTACTCAAGTGTGCAGTAGCCTGACGCTGTTTCGACAAGTGCCCTTTTAGCCTCTTCAGAGAGAGGTGCCCTGCCAAGGTTCGTATGGATCACAACTCCGGTCGCGTTTATCACTCGTGTGAGATAGCGGTGCTGCAGTGATGACCATGATGCCCCGGCAATCTCCAAAGCTAACTTCAAAAGCCCGGACCGGTCGGTCGGGATACCGTCGTCGACAGCTCTGTCCAGAAGTCTTGAGCGGAGCGATGCGATCGCGTCGCGCGCAATCGCGGTTGCCATGGATGCGCCGGCGGTCCTGCTTACTTCGACAAGCAGATCCTCGCCAAGCAGGTCGTCCACGGACGGCAGCGACCGCAGTCGTTCATTTAGTGTTCCGGCTATTGCTTCGGGCATAGAGTCATTGTAAACGAATCCTGCTTTTTGGAAATGCTGGGATTATCGCTGTTTGTTTATAAAAGGAGGAGCCCCACGTCTTCCAAGCCCGCCCTATCAAATAGTATGAAGCCGATACAAAACCTTCAGAAGAGCATGACGTCTTCACGTTTAGAAACCGCGGCCGCCATCGATCAGGAGATCACGCGGCTGGAAGAATCAATAAGGAAACTGAAGATCGATTTTGATATCTACTTTGCGGGTGCGGTAAAGCGTCCCCCGCTCGAGGCACGAGCCCGCCTTGAGGCGGCGATCAAAAGGATATCGGACAATCGGGCACTTACTTATTCGCAGCGATATCATTTGAACGCCCTGGTCTCCAGATTCACCTCTTACCGGGAATTATGGCGGCGAACAATGAAAGCCCGCGGCGACGATATCTTTTAACGATATCACTCCCCACACCAAAAAAAGCGAACCTCTTGGGTAGGTTCGCTTTTTTCTATTTAGATCGTAAACGCGAATGTAGGAGCTCGCTACGGTATGATATTAACGCTACGCAACTTTCATTACGTTCTCGGCCTGC
Source organism: Pyrinomonadaceae bacterium (assembly GCA_030372865.1). GTDB lineage: Bacteria > Acidobacteriota > Blastocatellia > Pyrinomonadales > Pyrinomonadaceae > OLB17. The sequence continues at coordinate 8,235 of JAUCQE010000005.1, read as the reverse complement.
GGACCTTTCGGCCCGTTGATCACTTCGAACTCAACCTCCTGTCCCTGGATCAACGTCTTATAGCCCTCGCCGGCGATCGCGCTGTAGTGCACGAAGATATCCTGTTCACCGGGTTGTTCTATAAAGCCGTAGCCTTTTGCGTTATTGAACCACTTAACCATACCTACTGTCTTAGACATTTTTTCTAGTTCCTCCTACAAACCTCAAAAAGTTCAAAAAATTGTCCTGCCGGCGTCTTCCGAAGTACAGGAGTACTGCGGTTGGCGAGTTTCAACTTTAAACCCGTACATGGGTAGGCGTAGACGCGGCGGAAATGTAAGTCGGACACAACATTTGCAAACAAACATCAGATCTTAAACCGCAAGATTGTTGGAAAAATGAGTGTGTGTGTTGGTTGACGAAAGTGAATTTACTTGGAATTATTGCGCGTGTCAAGAGGTTTTTCAGCGATTTTTGCGAAAAAGGTAAAAATTGACATAAATGATTCAATAAACGAATATTAGGGAAAATTTCGAGACCGATTTCTGGAAAAAGATGGCCAATGAATATGGGGAAAACGCGCCGCTTTCCTACAACAAATATCTTAAGGTTCGCGAGCTGATCGACCTGCAGGAAACTCTGTCGGAACCAGTCAGTCATGACGAACTTCTTTTCATAATAATTCACCAGACATACGAGCTGTGGTTCAAGCAGATCCTTCACGAACTGGATGCGACGGTTGAATGGTTGGGTCAGGGACGAACGTTTCGGGCAAACCATTCACTGCGAGGCGTGGTCAATATCGAGAAGGTGCTCGTGACGCAGATCCACATCCTCGAATCGATGGCACCGATCGGCTTTCTTGAATTCCGCAACAAGTTAAACCCCGCTAGCGGTTTCCAATCAATGCAGTTCCGCGAGCTCGAATTCGTCTCGGGAGCGAAGGACGAGCGTATCCTAAATTCGTTCAAAGACGACGCGTTTGCGTTCAGCCGCCTGACGAAGCGTTTTAACGAACCCAACCTCGCCGATGCTTTTTGGGCATTGTTGCAGAAAGCGGATCTTGCGGTCGGATCTAACGAAGAAAGGGTTGGCTCCATAGTTGAGATCCTGACTCACCCGGAGAATTATCCGGACCAATACAACATGCAGGACTTACTGATCGAGCATGACGAGAACATCGCTCTTTGGAGGTCGCACCATGTGATGATGGTGGAACGGATGCTTGGGATGAAACCCGGGACGGGCGGCTCGGAAGGCGTGGGCTATCTTAAGACGACACTGAATAAGAAGTTCTTTCCGGAGCTGTGGGAGGCAAGAACGCGGCTCTAAATTTCGTTACCTGCTTACGACACCAAGCCGGCTGACGGCTTTTACGATAACGGTTTTGATCCCGCGGTCGGCCGACAAAACGATCGATCTCTCGTCTCTCGGCACGACCGAATAGCTCCATCCGTTCTTGTCCTGCGCATAAACGAGATACCAAAACGGCCGTTCGCCACGGCCCGGTGACCAATTTACCCTTACGGCTTCCTTTGTTCTTGTTATCTTAGTACGCGGACGTCCAGGCTGTTTGCCGTTCATCCATGAGGACAGCGGGATCATCGCATCGCGAGTGTATACTTTTTCCGTGAGCTCTCGTTGGACGCCGCCCAGATCGTTCCTCAAGGACTTGAAACTGAAATGGATGGCCCCGGCAGTCCCGCGAGCCTTTCGTGTTCCTTCGATCTGGCGGATCAATTCGCTTGCCGGCCAATCCTCATTACGCCCGATTCGGTAAGCGGCAAGCCCCGGCCATAAGTGCCGGCCTTTTGTATTTTCTTTGTCCCACCAATCTAGCAGGACAGGGAAACTCTGCCCCTTGCGTGCGGTTTCCCAGTATAGCTGCGGGGCAAGGTAGTCGACCGTTCCGTCCTGAAGCCACTTCCTCGCATCGGCATAAAGCCCTTCGTAGGCGTTGAAGCCCTCGATTCCCTTTTCCGACATCGGCTGCCAAATACCGAATGGCGAAATACCGTACATCACATGCGGCTTTAGACGTTTCACCTGACGGCCGACCCGGGCGATGAAGTCATTTACGTGCCATCGTCGCCAGTTGGCACGGCCCAGTTTGCCGCCTTTCGACCTGTACTCATACCAATTAACCTCGTCCGGAAACTCTATGTCGCGGCCCACTTCGTCTTTTTCGATATAAGGATAAAAATAGTCATCGAAATGTACACCGTCGATATCGTAACGCCGGACCACATCGCTGAGGACGCTTAGGCTGTAGCACTTTACTTCCTCATCGGTCGGGTCAAGCCAAAGATATCGTCCGTATTTCCTGACCAGGTCGGGACGCCGCTTTAAAATGTGCCTATCATCGATGGTCTTCGCGGCTGGATGATAGGCTCGATATGGATTGAACCATGCGTGGACCAGGATGCCGCGTTTGTGCGCCTCCTCGACGACGAACTGCAGCGGATCAAAGCTTTGCGGTTTCCCCATCTCGCCGGTCAGAAACTCAGACCACGGTTCGATGTCGGACCGATACATTGCATCGGCCATCGGCCGCACCTGAAAGATGACAGCATTCAGCCGGAGCTTTCGTGCGAGATCAAGATCGCGAATGATCTCGGCTTTCTGTTCTTCTGTCGAAAGCCCTTTTCTAGTAGGAAAGTCGATATTGTCGACGGTCGCTATCCACGCAGCTCTGAATTCCCGGGCCGGTTCCGGCATTCGCTGTGCGGCTATCGTTGCAGCAAACGCGGCGAGAAGTAATAAGGCGAACATGTGTGAGGTTTTCCGCATCGCTAGAATGGAAGTATAATTCAGCGTTAGTTCACCGAAAAGCGGCCGTCCGTGCACTCCTCACCGCTGCTGACCTTCTCGGTTTCCGGAGATAAATACAAATGCAACATCGCCTCTTCAGTATTCTCGCCCTCATTCTCTTGTTCGTTTCGGCCACTGCGGCCCAGACGATACGTGTAACGATCTTGCATATGAACGACGCGTATCAGTTCACGCCGGTCGACGGCGGGAAACGCGGCGGGCTTGCGCGGGTGATGACGATCAAGAAGCGTACGATGGAGGAGAACCCTAATACGATCGTCACGCTCGGCGGCGACACCCTCTCGCCTTCGGTAGAAACACGGACATATCGTGGCAAGCAAATGATCGATGCATGGAACGCGGTGGGTCTTGACTACTCGGTACTCGGAAACCACGAGTTTGACATCAAGACACCGGAGATCCTTGAACGAATTAAGGAATCGCGTTTCACATGGCTTGGAGCTAACGTCGTCGATACGACGACCGGAAAGCCGTTCGCGGACCTGCCGCCCTATATCATCCGTAACATCGGCGGTGTAAAAATTGGCATTGTCGGCCTATTGCTCCCGGAAACCAAGGAGACGTCATCCATCGAGGCTTCTTTGAACGTGACCGATATCTGTGAGGCCGCAAAGCAGATAGTCCCGCGAATGAGACAAAATGGGGCAAATGTGATCATTGGGCTGACGCATCTGTTCATGGCCCAGGACAAGGCATTGAGCGGCTGCGAGAAGTTTGACTTGATACTTGGCGGCCACGAGCACACTTTGCTTCAGTCGGCGGCGAACGGCACACCGATCTTTAAGATGACCGCGGACGCTCGCGAGGTGGGCAAGTTTGACCTTTACATCGATAAGGATTCGGGCAAGCTCGTTAGCATGGACTGGCAGGTCATTCCGGTCACGGACGCGATCCCCGACGATCCGGAGTTCGCACCGGTGTTTGCGAAATATAAGGATCTTTTGGAAGAGCTTGCCGTCAGAGTCGGAGTGACCGCTGTCCCGCTCGACGCTTTGTCACAATCGGTTAGAACAAAGGAAACCGACATCGGAAACTTCATCGCGGATTCATATCGGAACGCTGTAAAGGCGGATGTTGCTCTCGTCAACGGCGGGTCGATCCGCGCAGACTTGAGCTACAATCCCGGCCCGCTGACAAAACGCGATGTCCTATCGATGCTTCCGTTCAACAACCCGATTGTAAAAGTAGAGCTCAGCGGCAAGTTGTTGATGGACGTTCTCGAGCACAGCGTGGCCCGCTCAGCGGAGGACAGCGAACCGGGACGGTTTCCGCAGATCTCAGGGATGAAGTTCAAATTCGACGCAAGCAAGCTTCCGGGCCAGCGGGTGATCGAAGCGACGGTCGGAGGCCAACCGCTCGACCGGAACAAGACGTACACGCTCGCGACATCCGATTTTCTTGTGTCACGGGGTGGCGACGGCTACACGATGTTCAAGGACGCGAAAATTTTGCTTCCTGCAGATAAGGCGCCGAAGGATTCGGAGGTATTCGAACAAGCGATAAAGAGTTCAGCAAATTCGACGATATCGCCGAAGGTCGAGGGCCGCGTCGTGAGAGTGAATTAATGCGGTCCTAGATAAACCGTTCGAAAACTTCATTCGAAAAAAGCCGCCCTTTCCGGGTTAGACGCAGGTAGCCGTCAACGGTTTCCAGTAGTCCGGCGTCCACCAAATAGCGAATTTCGGATCGATATTCCTCGACCAGATCAGGGCCGAATCGCCGCGAATATTCTTCGAGATGTACTCCCTTGTTCAGCCGCAATCCGAGGAATATCGATTCCGACGCGAGAGCAATTCGCTCCCGAAAATCTTCAGCGTCTCCGGCTGCTTCGATCGATCGAACATATTCTGCTGTATCACGAATATTTGCGTACCGCTCTTTTCCATCAAACGAATGAGCCGAAACGCCAAAGCCATAAACAGGTTCGAGCGTCCAATACTTGGTATTATGCCTGGATTCGTATCCGGGTCTGGCGAAGTTCGAGATCTCGTACTGCTCGTAACCGGCGGCGGTCAGGCGGTCGACCATAAGCTCGTACATCTCTGCCGCGAGTTCTTCGTCGATCGGCGTTCGACGTCCGCTGCGGACCTGTTCCGCAAGCGGGGTCCCTTCGTGAATCTCTAACAGATAAAGCGAAAGATGTTCCGGCTGCATCGCGACCGCTTCCTCAAGATTTGCCTTCCAATCATCCATCGACTGTCCCGGCAGGCCGGCGATCAGGTCAAAGCTAATGTTCGCAAAGCCCGCGTCGCGCAGCATTTTGAATGTCGATCTCGCGTCGTTCGCGTCGTGGCCCCGGGCAAGCAGTTTCAAGTCGCGATCGTTAAATGTCTGCACGCCAAAACTCGCCCTGTTTACTCCCATCTCACGCAAGGCCGCCAGTTTCTCGGGCGTCACCGTCGCCGGGTTCATCTCCATCGTGATCTCGGCGTCCGGGCTTACGTCGAACGTCTCGCGAACGGCGGAAAGAATCGCCTTGGTCTGGTCCGGCTCCAACAATGAAGGCGTGCCGCCGCCGAGATAGATGGTTTCGATACCGTCTTGAAACCTTGAATCGGCCTGTCCCGCCTCGTGCGCCGCGGCCGAGTGAATCTCCCGGCAGAGCGCGTTCACGTATCGTTCTACGACACCGGCGACGCGATAGACGTCCGTTGCGAAGTCACAGTAAGAACATCGCGACTTGCAGAATGGAATGTGTAGATAAACTCCCGCTGCCATCTATTTAAAGAATATCATTCGGCCACGCCCACTGAGCGCGCGAAAAAGCAAAACGGAAGAAGGGCCGACTCTTCTTCCGTTTCCCAAAACATGTTCAAAATAAGACTAAGCAAGCTTCGCGGCAAGCGATGATTCCCAGATCGCCTCCAGTTCGTTCACTGGAGCAGAGATCGCTTCTTCACCGTCAACAGAGATCCTCAGCACATCGTCACCTACCCTGCCGATGACTGTGAAGGGAACATCGCCAACCAAGGAACGAACTTGCTCCAGAGCCTCCGGTGCGAAGGTGACGACGATACGTGACGGAGATTCGCCGAAAAGCACCGACGCCTTTGAAAGGCCATTTGATTCGAGATCGACGCTGGCACCGATGCCGTCGCGGTTGAGTGAGGAGAAACAGCTTTCGGCGATCGCAACAGCAAGGCCGCCTTCGGAACAATCATGGGCGGATTTTACGAGCAACTCGTCAGCTAGCATCAACAGGGCCTTCTGCACTCGCTGTTCAAGGTTCAGATCAAGTTGCGGTACACGGCCCTTTGCGATCATCTCATCGGTCGAGACACCCGCGACGGTGTATGCGTATTCGCTCACCGAAAGGTCATTATTGGTAACGCCGAGCAATGCGATCAGGTCACCGTCATTCTTGAAACCCTGCGTAATGATCTTCCGCGTGTCGTCGATCAATCCGACCATACCGATCGTCGGCGTCGGCAGAATTCCGCGGCCCTCGGTCTCGTTGTAGAACGAAACGTTGCCGGATACCACCGGAGTTTCGAAGATCTCGCACGCCTCCTTCATCCCGTCAATCACGTCCGAGAATGAACGCATCACCTCGGGGCGTTCCGGCGAAGCAAAGTTCAGGCAGTTGGTGACGGCAATGGGCTCAGCGCCGACACAGACGACGTTTCGAGCTGCCTCGGCGACCGCAAGCTTCGCGCCTTCTTTCGCATTCACACCGACATATCGGCCCGGCCCGTCAAGACACATCGCGATCGCCCGCCGCGTTTCCTTCACGCGTACGACCGCGGCATCCGCTCCGGGCAAAACAGCGGTGTTCGTTCGCACCATCGTGTCGTATTGTTCGTACACCCAGTGCTTCGAAGCAATGTTCGGCGAGGCAAGCAGGAGGCGAAGTGCCTCGGCAGGTGCGGTCTCAGATCTAAAATACGAAATTTCAGAATCGGATATGGGATCTAGATTCTCGGGTCTTGAATCCGACATCGGTCGGTCGTATTTAGGGGCCTCATCAGTTAGTGCCTGCACGGGCAGGTCAGCTTCGAGGTTGCCGTTGTGATAGATCTTAAGCCGGTCACCTTCGACCACCTTCCCGATCACGACCGCATCAAGATCCCACTTATTGAAGATCTCGACCACTTCTTTCTCACGGCCCTTGCGGGCGACGATCAGCATGCGCTCCTGAGATTCGGACAGCATCATTTCGTATGCCGTCATCCCGGTCTCACGCTGCGGGACGAGCGTAAGGTCGAGTTCGAGGCCGTTGCCGGCACGCGCAGCCATTTCAACGGACGATGAAGTGAGCCCAGCGGCTCCCATGTCTTGAATTCCCTCGATCGCACCCGAACGCATCGCTTCGAGACACGCCTCGAGCAAAAGCTTTTCAAGAAACGGGTCGCCGACCTGCACGGTCGGGCGTTTTTCGAGAGCCTCGTCATCAAACTCCGCCGAAGCCATTGTCGCACCATGAATCCCGTCGCGGCCGGTCTTCGCACCGACGTACATTACCGGGTTGCCGATACCAGATGCCTTACCGAAAAAGATCTGGTCTTTGCGAACAATGCCGAGAGCGAAGGCATTTACAAGCGGATTGAGCGAATAGGATTCATCAAAAACGACCTCGCCGCCGATAGTCGGCACGCCGAAGCAATTGCCGTAATGGCCGATTCCCTCCACGCAGCCTTTCAGGATCGTTTTGTTGCGATTGCCGTGTTTTGCATCGTCGAGAGGGCCGAAACGGAGCGAATTCATCGCCGCGATCGGGCGAGCACCCATCGTGAAAACGTCGCGGAGAATCCCGCCGACGCCCGTTGCAGCACCCTGGAATGGCTCGATGAACGACGGATGGTTGTGAGATTCGACCTTAAAAGCAACACACCAGTCATCGCCGATATCGACCACACCGGCATTCTCGCCCGGCGGCACAATGACCCTCGGCCCGCCCGTCGGGAGGCGTTTCAAATGAACGCGCGAGGACTTATAAGAGCAGTGCTCCGACCACATCACGCTGAATACGCCGAGCTCGGTCAAATTCGGCTCGCGGCCCATTATCTGCTTGATGCGCTCATATTCCTCGGGGGTGAGGTTATGCTGTTCGATGATCTCTGGTGTGATAGCGGTCATTTGATGATTACCTGCAAATTCTATGGCACTGAAATAAACAAAAGAGTCTATGCGGTCAGGACGATTTTTTCAAACCTCCGCCGTAAGACTCTTTTGCGAATTCAGTTCGAATCAGGCGTTCAAACGCCTTTTGCCGTTAAGGTAGAGCCGGCATTCCGTGGGCGAGCCATTCTTCCTTGGAGGGGCCGTAAACGCCCGGAACGGGAAGGCCCGCCTGCCGCATCAGGACGGTCATCTGCCCGCGATGATCGGCCTGGTGAGCCATCAGGTAGAACAGGGTAAGCCCCCGCGTCCACGTCTCGCCGTACATGTTGTCTTCCTGAAGCAGGGTGTCGTCGTTCCAATTCG
>JAUCQE010000004.1 GCA_030372865.1 Pyrinomonadaceae bacterium | reverse complement strand
AGATACACAGCGCTGTCTCGTGGGCTCGGAGATGTGTATAAGAGACAGGTTACGAGCACATCAGGCCGCGGATATATCCAGTCGCGGGCGAACATCTGATGCACCTCGCGGATCGGCTTGCCCTGGGCGAACGCATTTCGGATCGGGTAGAAAAGCCCGAAATCATAAAGAGTGTCGATCTCAGGGTCGATGCCGTCCCAGCCCTTTCGCCCTTTTTGGAAAAACGAGAGCAGCACCGGATCGCTGTCGAACAATTCGCCGAGGATGTTCACTTTCGGAAACTCGCGATGCACCGCCGAGCCCCACTTCGCCCAGAACGAACGCGGCACGTGCGGCAGCGTGTCCATCCGTATCGAATCGAACCCGACTTGCGCGATCCACCACAGCGAGTTCTGGATCAGGTACTTTTCGACCTCCGGATTGTTCTGGTTCAGGTCAGGCAGGATATCGATGAACCAGCCGTCGATGTTCCGCCGCTGCGTTTGATACGTACCGCGTTGGTTCATTGCCGTCCATTTCTGCCAGTTGTTCGATTCGTGGTCCTTCACGGTGCCGTTGAACCAATTCGGCGTCGGCGGGTCGTTTGCCCACGGGTGATACGGCCCGGTGTGGTTCACCACCTGGTCCTGCAGCACGACAAACCCGGCCTGATGCGCCTTGCGGACAAATTCCTTGAGCTTTGCCATGTCGCCGAGATGTTCGTCGACACCGTAAAAATCGACCGCTCCGTAACCGTGGAAACCGGTCGTCGTCGGCATCTCGGGCGGGTAAACTTCGAGTGTGTCCTCGCGGTCGGCGTTGTCATAAACCGGCGTCGTCCATATCGCCGTCGCACCGAGCGACTTTATGTATCCAAGCTTATCGATGATGCCCTGCAGGTCGCCGCCGTGGTAGTGCCGGCCCTTCTTGCGGTCGTAGAGCCCTTTCGATTTTGCGGGGTCGTTGTTCGTCTGGTCGCCGTCGGCAAAGCGGTCGGTGAAGACGAAATAGATCACATCGTCTTTCCCGAAACCGTTGTAGTTGCCAAGCCGCGGCTGAGGCGTGAAGATCCCGAACGGCATGTTCGCCGTGCCGCCAGCTGTCACCACGCGAAGCTGGTAGTCACCGGGCCTCACGTTCTCCGCGATCTTCAGGTCCGCGAATAGGTAGTTGCCGTTCGCGCTCGACATAAAGTTCGATGCCGTGATCCCCGGCGTCGCGGACTCGATCTTCGCCCCGCCAAGGTTCCTGCCCTTGATCAGAACGCGAACGGGGTTGATCGTGCTGCCGACCCACC
>JAUCQE010000003.1 GCA_030372865.1 Pyrinomonadaceae bacterium | reverse complement strand
AGATACACAGCGCTGTCTCGTGGGCTCGGAGATGTGTATAAGAGACAGCCTCAGTTCCGAGTTCGAACCAAATATCAGGTCCACGCGAGTGCCGGTCCATTTCAGTTCGCCCGTCGTTCGGTCCCGGCCGTTGAAGACCTGCCCGTCGCCGTTCGCCGGTTCCCACTTCGTTCCCATGTCCAGAATATTCAGGAAGAAGTCGTTCGAAAGTGTGCCCGGGCTCTTCGTGAAAACCCCGTGCTGCGACCCGTCGAAATTCGCGTTCAGCACACGCATTCCGCCCACAAGCACCGTCATCTCCGGCGCGGTCAGCGTCAGCAGGTTCGCCTTGTCGACCAGCAGTTCTTCCGCCGGCGTCGTGTGGTGGCCTTTCTTGTAGTTGCGGAAACCATCTGCCTGCGGCTCGAGATACCGGAACGATTCGACCTCGGTCTGCTCCTGCGATGCGTCCGCGCGGCCGGGCGTGAACGGCACCGACACGTCGAATCCCGCATCCTTCGCGGCCTTCTCGACCGCCGCGCAGCCCGCAAGCACGATCAGGTCCGCGAGCGAGACCCGCTTATTCCCAGGCTGAGCGGAGTTGAATTCATTCTGGATCACCTCAAGCTTCTCAAGCACGGCCGAAAGCTGTCCGGGGTTGTTGACTTCCCAGTTCCGCTGCGGTTCAAGCCTTATCCTCGCACCGTTCGCGCCGCCGCGGTTGTCCGAACCGCGGAAGGTCGATGCCGACGCCCACGCGGTCGAGACAAGCTGCGAGACCGAAAGGCCCGACGACAAGATCTTCGTCTTCAACGCCGCAATGTCCATCGCGTCAACCAGGTCGTGATCGACCGCCGGGATCGGGTCCTGCCAGATCAGGTCTTCCGCCGGGACAAGCGGCCCGAGATAGCGTGATTTCGGCCCCATGTCGCGGTGCGTCAGCTTGAACCACGCACGGGCGAAAGCGTCTGCAAACTCCTGCGGGTTCTCCATGAACCGCCGCGAGATCTTCTCGTACGCCGGGTCCATCCGCATCGCCATATCGGCGGTCGTCATCATCGGCAGATGCTTCTTGTTCGGGTCGGCTGCGTCCGGCACGTTAGCCTCGCCGCCGACGGGCCGCCACTGCTGGGCACCGGCCGGGCTCTTCGTCAGTTCCCATTCGTTGCCGAACAGCGTCTCAAAATAGCTGTTGTCCCACTGGATCGGCGTCGGCGTCCATGCACCCTCGATGCCGCTGGTCGTCGTGTCCGTTCCCTTGCCGCTGCCGTAAGAATTTATCCACCCGAGGCCCATCGCTTCGATCGGGGCACCTTCCGGTTCCGGCCCGACAAGTGCGGGGTCGCCCGCTCCGTGTGCCTTGCCGAATGTATGTCCGCCGGCCGTGAGTGCAACCGTTTCTTCATCGTTCATCGCCATTCGGGCAAAGGTCTCGCGGATGTCGCGAGCCGAGGCAATCGGATCGGGATTGCCGTTCGGGCCTTCCGGATTTACATAGATCAGTCCCATCTGCACAGCGGCCAGCGGGTTCTCAAGCTCGCGGTCGCCCGTGTACCGCTTGTCGCCGAGCCATTCGCCCTCGGAGCCCCAATAAACATCTTCCTGTGCCTGCCAGACATCGGCACGGCCGCCGCCGAACCCAAAGGTCTTAAAGCCCATCGATTCGAGAGCGACATTGCCTGCCAGGATGAAAAGGTCTGCCCACGAAAGCTTGCGGCCGTATTTCTGCTTGATCGGCCACAGCAGCCTGCGAGCCTTGTCGAGGTTGCCGTTGTCCGGCCAGCTGTTGGTCGGGGCAAATCGCTGTTCGCCGTTGCCCGCTCCGCCGCGGCCGTCCCCGATACGGTAGGTGCCCGCCGAGTGCCACGCCATGCGGATAAAGAACGGCCCGTAATGTCCGTAATCCGCCGGCCACCAATCCTGCGAGTCGGTCATCAGGGCGTGCAGGTCTTTGACGACCGCGTCCAGATCAAGCGATTTGAACTCTTCCGCGTAGTCGAAGCCCTCGCCCATCGGGTCCGCGAGCGACGAATTTTGCCGCAGGATCTTCAGGTCGAGCGTGTTCGGCCACCAGTCACGGTTCGAACGCCGCGTACTCGTCGTAAAACTCATCGCCCCGCCCGTGAACGGGCATCGGCTCGAATCGTTTATCTCAAGGACCTTCTCGCCCGGTCCCGGAACGACCTCTTGGTTATTTCCGTTTTCTGCCATTGTTTGGTTCCCTCTTAAGTGTTTGGTTGCTGCTGAAATTGCTATGTCCCTGATCGAAGATCTCCGATCGCCTGCAGGACGGTGACGCAAGATGTGTTCAAAACGAAATGCGGCCGGCCAAATGTGGAATTAGAATAATTCTAAAAGCATTTACAGTCAACCCGGATTTTAATAATTCCGCGACGCAGGTTCAGCGGCTGGAAACAGTGTTAGGCTAGACTCCGGTAGTTAGTTATTATATTCCACACTCAAGCACAGAGTCGGTTCTATGACTAGCAGCCTCCAGGAGACCAGATGACACTAGAACGCATTATCCAAATGCTTCCGGTAAAGCACATTGACCGGAGCATCGATTTTTACGGCAAACTCGGCTTCACCGTCGAGAACCAGAACAGCGATTGGGGTTGGGCAATGCTGAAGTTCGGCGACTGCCGTTTGATGGTCGACCAATCGATAAACGTACACCCCGATTCCCCGCGGCTCGGCGTCACATATCTCTATCCCGACGACATCGAAGCGTTCCACAGCAACGCCCGATCGAACGGCCTCGATGTCCCTGAACTCGAAACCACCTTCTACGGCATGACCGAATTCCGCCTCGACGACCCCGACGGAAACCGCCTCTGGATCGGGCAGACAAAGAACGGAGGCTAGTGCCAATAACAACCATGCTAAGGGCATGGCGATCGGGAAAATGACCGACGGCAATTTTGTGAAGTGTTTATCTTTGCTCCACCACAAATTCGTTATGAGACCAACTAACCGTCACGCTCTCTACGCATCGCTAACCGCTGTTTTGGTTTGGACCTCGTGCACGGCCCCGGCCGCGAACCAGCCGCTTTCGGAAACCACTTTGCCCGCAGTAAACCCGACGCGTGTGCCCGAGCCGGAATCGACTCCGGCGCCTTTGCCGCTGCGAACCCCCGACCGTTTCAATTTTAGTCCCGGCAGCGAGGAACTGTACGGACTGTACTACGATAAGAGCCCGGATGGGGAAGATGACCGGCAGTTGGTCATCTCTGACGACAACGAGCCGATCCCGCAAAAGCCGAATGATCCCGACGCTGCGACGCTTCCCGGCTTCTACATGTCACGTGAGAACCGCCTCGATTTTAAAGAGATCGAGATAAACGGGAACGAGGTCTTCTTCCGAACCCGTGAGATCGACGGACTCAGTTATGAATCTGTCTCTTATACACATCTGACGC
>JAUCQE010000002.1 GCA_030372865.1 Pyrinomonadaceae bacterium | reverse complement strand
TTCGGAACTCGTCGGCAGCGTCAGATGTGTATAAGAGACAGATGAACGGCTCCCCCGCGGGGAAGCCGTTCGTTATCTGAATAAGTTCGCCTTTGTCGTCAGCATTTGCCGAGCAGCCAAAAAACTAGGACAAAGATAATAATGGTCGAGATCAACCCGCCGCCGAGTTTGTACGCCGCCGCACCTGCCAAAAGTCCCCTAAAAAGATCGTTCATAACATCCTCCTTGTTTTTGAGTACTGAATGATTTTCGTTCAGTCAGTCGAACTACAAAGCCTTTGGGTGCAAGGTTTGTTCCACAGAATATGATATCTGCCGGATGAGAGATACGCGTTGATTGGAGGAGGTATTTATAATGCAAACCGCAGTCACACTGAAGAACGAGGAGATCACCTACAGAAAGGTTGAACCAGCCGACGCCGCATCGCTTGGCAATATATGCTATGAGGCTTTTGAAACGATCTCCGCTACACACAATTTCCCAAAGGATTTTCCGAACGCTGAGGTAGCAACGGGGTTGATCTCAATGCTTGCGCCCCGGTCAGACGTTTTCTCCATTGCAGCGGTCGCCAGCGATGGAACTCTACTCGGCAGTAACTTTCTTTGGGAAGCCGATTCGGTCGGCGGTGTGGGTCCGGTCACTGTCGACCCGGCACTGCAGAATTCGGGAATTGGTCGGGAATTGATGCGAATGGTACTTGACCGCGCCGATGACCGCGGACTTTCCTCGGTGCGGCTCGTGCAGGCGGCGTTTCACAACCGTTCCCTCGCGCTGTACGCGAAACTTGGGTTCGACACGGTCGAGCCGCTATCGAATGTTCAAGGCGCGCCGATCCGAGAAACGATGCCCGGCTACGACGTTCGCCTAATGACCGAAAACGATATTCCGTTTACGAGTGAGTTGGCGTTTCGAATTCACGGACATGATCGACAAGGCGAGGTGTCACGGTCTGTACAAATGGGCACCGGAATGGTCGTGGAGCACAACGGACGGATCACCGGTTACACTACCGGCGTTGGCTTCTTCGGCCACAGCGTAGGCGAAACCAATAACGACCTAAGGGCAATGATCGCTGCGGCAGACGGCTTTCCAGGGCCGGGATTCCTGCTTCCTACACGAAACGGCGAGCTACTTCGCTGGTGCCTTGAAAAAGGTCTGAGGATCGTACAGCCGCTCACATTGATGAGCCGCGGTATGTATCAGGAACCGCGTGGTGCGTTTCTGCCGTCGATCCTGTACTAACGGCTCCGAAAAGCCACTAATACGCCCGGGCGAAAACGACACGGCCTTGGGATTCCTTACCCGTGTAGACACATCGCCCGGCTTCCTTTATCGCGTTTAGCGGGATACAGCGTATCGTCGCTTTTGTCTCTTCCTTGATCTTCTCCTCGGTCTCAGCGGTACCGTCCCAGTGGGCCATTATGAAGCCGCCTTTTTCGATCTGTTCCTTGAACTCGTCCCAGGTATCAACGTTGAAAGTGTTCTCCTCGCGGAACTTGAGAGCCCTCTGGTAAATACTGGCCTGTATCTCGTCGAGCAGCCCGCTGATGTACGACGCAATGCCGTCGAGCGGCCGGCTCTCCTTCGTAAGCGTGTCGCGGCGAGCAACCTCTACTGTTCCGTTTTCAAGATCGCGCATTCCAAGACCGAGACGGACCGGAACGCCGCGAAGTTCGTATTCCGCAAACTTCCAGCCCGATCGCTGGTTGTCGCTGTCGTCATACTTCACCGAAATTCCAAGTGCTTTGAGTTCCGAAACGATCGGTTCGACACTCTCGGAGATCTTGGCGAGATCCTCTGGCGACTTGTAGATCGGGACAATGACGACCTGGATCGGAGCGAGCTTAGGCGGCAGGACGAGTCCGTTGTCGTCCGAGTGAGCCATAATAAGAGCGCCCATCAGTCGAGTCGAGACGCCCCAGGAGGTCGCCCAGGCGTATTCGAGTTGGTTCTCTTTGTTGACGAATTTCACATCGAACGATTTGGCAAAGTTCTGCCCGAGGAAGTGAGATGTGCCGGACTGAAGTGCCTTGCCATCCTGCATAAGAGCCTCGATGCAGTAGGTCTCGACCGCACCGGCAAATCGCTCAGCCGGTGACTTGATGCCCTGGACGACCGGAAGCGCCATCCAGTTCTCCGCGAAGTCGGCATATACGCCGAGCATCGTCTCCGTTTCCTCGATCGCTTCCTGTTCGGTCGCGTGTGCGGTGTGGCCTTCCTGCCAAAGGAATTCGGCAGTCCGAAGGAAAATTCGCGTACGCATTTCCCAGCGAACGACATTTGCCCATTGGTTAACGAGTATCGGCAGGTCCCGCCAAGACTGGATCCAGCCTTTGTAGGCGTTCCAGATGACCGTCTCCGATGTCGGGCGAATGATCAGCTCTTCTTCGAGCTTCGCATTGGGGTCGACCATCAGGCCGCCTTCGCCGTCAGACTTTAAGCGATAATGCGTGACAACCGCACATTCCTTTGCAAACCCTTCGGCATGCTCTTCTTCTTTTTCGAGGAAAGATTTCGGTACGAATAACGGAAAATATGCATTCTGGTGCCCGGTAGCTTTAAACATATCGTCCAACGCCCGCTGCATTTTTTCCCAGATCGCGAAGCCGTACGGCTTTATCACCATACAGCCGCGGACAGCGGAATTCTCTGCAAGGTCTGCCCGCTTTACGATTTCGTTGTACCACTCGGAATAGTTTTCCGACCTTTTCGGAAGTGCTTTACTCATAATTTTGCTATACGCTCAGCCACTGCTAAATGGGGCAAAACAAGAATAATATGGCAATCTAGGCTCCGTGACAATTTGCCGAAATCCTTTCGATGCCGTAATCTGATTTTCTGCTTGTTAGCGATCGAAAACGGCTTTATGAGCGACTTCAAACTAGACTTCCGTGACACGGAAACAGCCTTCTCCGATAAATCTAATTCCGACCTCAAAGAAAAGTACCGTCTCTTTTCAACGATGAACTCGCCCTTGTTGAGTTCCATCGGCTCGGGAATGGCCAAGTTCGCTTTGAATATCGGTTTGCCGGTAGAGGGCTTGATCAAACGGACCATTTACGAACAGTTCTGCGGCGGCGAGACGATCGAAGAATGCCAACGGGTGATCGAGAAGCTCGGACGCTCTGGCATCGGTACCATCCTCGACTATTCCGTCGAAGGTAAGACGCGCGAAGAGGATTTCGAGTACGCAAAGGAACAGATTCTCGGGACGATCGAACGGGCCAAGAACGACCCGAACATTCCATTTGCTGTCTTCAAGTTTTCGGCGATAGCTCCGCTTGGAACGCTCGAACGAATGTCTGCGAAGAAGAAACTCGATGCGAAAGGGCAAATGAAATGCGAATCGATCCGTCGCCGGGTCGACGAGATCTGCGGCCTCGCTCATAAACTCGGGCAGCCGGTCATGATCGACGCCGAGGAGACTTGGCTTCAGGACGCTATCGACCGCATCGCCACCGAGATGATGCAGAAATACAACGAGCAACGGCCTATCGTCTTCAACACACTCCAGATGTATCGGCATGACCGCCTGCAGTTTTTGCGAGATTCGCGGCGAGAGGCAAAGCAAGGCGGGTATATGCTTGGTATCAAGCTTGTTCGCGGCGCCTATATGGAGAAAGAACGCGAACGCGCCCAAGAAATGGGCTATCCGTCGCCGATCCACGAAAATAAGGCGGCAACCGATGCCGATTACGATGCTGCAGTTGAATATTGCGTCGAACGGCTTGACGCGATCGCCTTTGTGGCAGGAACTCATAACGAGGAAAGCACACAGAAATTAGCGGAGCGGATGCACCACGACAATATCGCGAATAACCATCCGCACATTCATTTCTCGCAGCTTTACGGGATGAGCGACAATCTATCGTACGTGCTTGCAAAGAATGGGTATAACGTTTCCAAGTACGTTCCTTACGGGCCGGTGAAGGATTCGGTGCCGTATCTTATCCGACGAGCAGAGGAGAATACGTCGGTCGCGGGGCAAGTGAACAGAGAACTTGGGCTTATCCGGATCGAGATGAAACGGCGCGGTATACCCTGAACAAAAGTTTAGCGGGAACCGTATTGAAAATATGTTTTGTCCGAATTGCGGTGCCGCCGAACAAGCTCAGGAATCATTCTGTAGAATTTGCGGGCTCTTTCTCCCGGACCTCACAAAACTGGAGCCTCGAGAAGCCCCGATCTCTCAAAACATACAGGTCAATTCCTTCTTTTCGTTTGCAACCGCACTCATTAGCCTGATCCTTGCGACGCTACTTTACGCAACGGTAATCGGGGCCGGAACGCCGTTTGTCATAACGGTTGTAGCTGCGTTTCTAGTCGTTATATTCGTGTGGCAGAGCCTTGCATTCGTCAGAACGCTGAAGCTCAAACGCCAAGTCGAAGAACTCGTTCCAAAACGAGAGAACAGTAGCGAAGAATTAAGCGTGCCCAGAATCACTAATAGACTGCTTACGTCGCCGGATCCATCGAATGTCGTTCAATTCGAAACAAAACGCGATCTCGTCCGTGAACGGTCTGCCGACTAACGGAGTCCGAGTATCAGCCGCACGGATCGGTCCGATACACCCCGATCGGGTTGTCCTTGCCATGCTCGATAGGCTGCGAGCTCTTCGTCACCAAGGGGCAGATTAGATAATCGCGCGGTCTGTGTACTTAAAAAAGCGCGATCGGTAAGGGCAATATGCGGATGCGATATTTTCAAGCGGTCCGGCTCGTGAATAGCGTTGTCCGCCATCTCCGTATCAAGAAACAGGTCTTCGTAAGCCGCGATGTGCCAGACTGGACCATCGCTGTCTCTTATACACATCTGACGCTGCCGACGAGTTCCGAAC
>JAUCQE010000001.1 GCA_030372865.1 Pyrinomonadaceae bacterium | reverse complement strand
CGCTGTCTCGTGGGCTCGGAGATGTGTATAAGAGACAGCAGTACCTGTACACTTCGTATTCGTGGTTCCGACAGCTTCCGGCCGGAACGCCGGGTGCGTACCGCGTCTTTGCGAACATCCTTAGCATGGCGAAAGCAAATAGATAAGAACCGATGAGTGAGAAGTTTCCCGCCCAGGGGTATAAAGACAACGTCCTAGCCGACTGCTTTGCCGACGCAAAGGAGTACTTTCTTGATGCCTATCATCAAGTCGATCTTGCTCACGCGATAATGCTCGAAGAACGGGGCATCATCACGAAGGAAGAACTAAAGTCGCTCCTGAAAGCTCTTCGTGCGTTGGACTTCGATGCCATTCGGCAACGCGAGTACGACGGGACTTTCGAGGACCTTTTCTACCTCCTGCAGCAGGAGATAGCAAAGGGAACTTGCCCCGACACGGCCGGGAAACTTCACACAGCGAGAAGCCGCAACGACATCGACGTCACGATCTACCGTCTGCGGCTTCGCGAGGACTGTTTGCGGCTGATCAAGTCGGCAATGGAACTTCGGCAGGTGTTCTTGGACCTTGCCGCGGAACATCATGAAACGCTGATACCGGCGTACACCCATACGCAGCCGGCACAGCCTTCTACGATGGCTCATTTCCTGCTCGCCATGGGGGAGAATCTGGGCCGCGACATTCGCCGGCTGCAGCGTGCTTTCGAGAACATGAACCGCTGCCCGCTTGGTTCCGGGGCGATAACGACGTCGGGATTCCCGATCGACCGTCATCGCGTTTCCGAACTCCTTGGATTTTCGGAACCGACGGTGAATTCCTACGGCTCGATCGCGTCGGTCGATTATTTCACCGAAACGCTCGGCTCGGTCTCGACGATGCTGGTGAACATCGGGAAGTTCGCGCAGGAGTTCATGCTGATGGCGATGATCGAGTTCAACGCGATCCGCCTGCCGGACGGCTATGTGCAGGGCTCGTCCATAATGCCGCAAAAGCGGAACCCGGTCGCACTCGAACACATAAGGGCGATCGGCAGCAAGGCACTCGGCCAGGCAATGGGCGTGTTCACCGCGGTGCATAACACGCCATTCGGTGACATCAATGACGTTGAGGACGATCTGCAGCCGCTGATCTATTCAGCGATGCGGGACGCGAACAGGGCAGTATCGCTTTTCGCTAGCACGCTCAGATCGGCGACGTTCAACGTCGAGAATTTACGAACCAGGGCAGGACAAAATTTTATAGCAGTGACGGAACTTGCGGACACGATCGTTCGCAAGGAGAACCTTCCGTTCAGCATCTCGCACAAGATCGTCGGCAAATGCGTAAAGGCGGCATTGGCGAACGGCGGCGAGATCGACCACGCGACGATGCAGGCCGCTGCGGAGCAAATACTCGGGCACGAACTGTCACTGACGGCGGACGAACTCGCCGCGGCCGTCTCGCCTGAGAACTTCGTGAACATTCGCAGCGTTTACGGTGGTCCGGCACCGGAAGAGACGCGTCGTGCGCTTTCGGTGGAAAGAGATGCGGCGAAATCGGACACGGAGTGGTTCAACCGGAAGAGAAGTGATCTAGACTCGGCAGCAAAAAATCTGTCGAACATCGTCGAGAGTATTATCGCGTAAGATTTCTGTTGACAGCGAAGAACACTTTCGTTATGGTTATGAAAGTGCGTATTTCATAATCGAAATAATGAAGAACATATACTTTACCAGCTTCAGCTTTTTTTACTTTTACTTTTTTGGTAGAACGGCTGACGTTTGGTTAAAGGCGAGATAGTCTTAATAACAAAACCAAAAGGAAGCCGTGAACCGCGATGTTCACGGCTTTTTTGTTTTCGGAGGCGGAAATGACATTGAACCAGTGCAGGGAGCAGATCGACGATATCGACGTACAGATACTCGCGTTGCTTAATCGGCGTGCTGAGATCTCAAAATACATCGGCTCGCTGAAGATGCAGGCCGGTTTGCCGGTCGCAGACAGCGAACGCGAGCTAGACATCCTGAGGCGGATCGCGCGGGACAATCCAGGCGATCTTGACGACGGTGCGGCCTCGCGAATTTATGAGAGCATACTCGCGGAGTCTCGGCAGATCCAAGAAAAGATCAGGGCCGGCATCATGGCCGACGCGGGAATAGCGGAATGATCCGGATCGCGATACAGGGCATCAGGGGCTCATACAGCGAGCAGGCTGCAGCAGCGATGTTGCCGGGCGGCGAACTTTTGGAATGTCCCGATTTTACGAGTGCGTTCTCAGCACTCGACGACGGAAGAGCAGACCTGGCAGTTTTGCCGATTCGTAATTTGATCGTCGGCGACATCACTCCGGTGCAGACGGCAATGAGCACGGGCCGATACCGAATACACGAAACGCGGCAGCAGGACATCGACCACGTCCTGGTTGGGCATGCAGGAGCGGTAATAGGTGACGTTAACGTTGTCTCATCGCACCCTGAGGCGTTGAAACAGTGCGGTATTTACTTATCGCGGAACGTTGGATGGGAAATTGAGAACGGGACCGATACAGCGTCGTGCATCCGCGATGTCGCGGAATGCGGAGACAAGCGTGCGGCGGCTATCGGCAGCCGGCGGGCGGCGGAGATATACGGCGGAGTTGTTTTGGCGACGGACATCGCGGACCAGCCCGGCAACTGGACGGAATTCGTATTAATAGGGAAGTAACTAAAAGAAATAAAAGGGCAATCATTATGTTGGACACTTGGACATCTATATCGGCAAAAGGAAGGATCGGCGCAGGCGAAACAAGGCGGTCGGACACTGACGAGCCGGCCGGCAAAAAGGTCGTTTGGGTCGGTGACGTGCCGATCGGCGGCAACGCGGCGGTGGTAATGGCAGGGCCGTGCTCGGTCGAATCGCGCGAGCAGGTCACCGACACGGCGTTTGCGGTAAAGCATTGCGGTGCCGTGATACTCCGCGGCGGTGCCTACAAGCCGCGGACGTCTCCGCACGACTTCCAGGGCCTTGGTGTCGAGGGCCTAAAGCTGCTCCGGCAAGCGGGCGACGAAGCCGGAATGCCTGTCGTAACCGAGGTGATGGGCGAAGACGACATCGCCGTCGTGAGCGACCATGCCGATATGCTGCAGGTCGGGGCGAGGAACATGCAGAACTTTGCCCTGCTGAAAAAGCTTGCCAAGGCCAACCGCCCGATCCTCCTGAAACGCGGCCCTTCGGCGACGAT